>CAYSVE010000214.1:0-8703 GCA_964434365.1 uncultured Anaerolineaceae bacterium
GGGGAGTTACACACTGCGTGTGACGGCTGCCGATGCTAGCGATACCCTCTGGGAGCAGTCGGTCACTGCGGTCGCGGGTACCCCGCTGACGCTGGTCGCCTCGGCGGCGAGCGCCCCCACATTCGATGTCTACCCGGATAACATCGACCCCGTGACGTTCGGGCAGGCTCGCCTTACGGCGGTTCATGCGATCGAAGGCGGTCCGGCAGTCGACGTAGTGCTGGCCGATGGTCGCCCGGTGCTGCCGGGGCTTACCTACGGTACACCTATCGGTACACTGGACGTGCCGGTTTTCAGCTACGACCTGACGGTCGTCCCCGGCGGCGGTGCGCTGGAAGATGCGATCTTCGCGCAGCCGTTTTCGGTGCCGTTGTTCAGCGGCACATCGAACATGGCCGTGGTCTATGGCTCCGTCGAATCGCCAGAGGTGCTGCTGCTGCGCACGGGCGCACAGGCCACCGCCAATGATGTGCAGGTCCGGTTTGCCCATGCTGCACCGGGTGCGGGCAGCGTCGACATTTACCTCAGCGACACACTCATCGCGCCGTCGGTGCCGTTCGGGGCCGATACCGGCTACCTGCCCATACCGGCCAGCAACTACGATGTCGCTATCCGAGCGGAGGGCACCACTGACGACGTGATTTCGGCAAATGTGGATGGCGCGCCGGATGCCGGTTTCGTGACCGCAGCCGCGCTCATCGGTGGCGATACGCCCACGCTCGGCCTGCTGAGCGATGCCGCTGCCGATGCGACGGTCGCCAGCGCGGTGCTGAAGGTGTTCAACCCAACCAACCCGGAAAACCTGAGTGTTGTGGTCGATGAATTCCCTGTTATCGTGGACGTTGCCGCCGGGACGAGTGGCACGACGACCCTCGAACCCGCGGCCAGTACGCTGACGGCTGTTGTCGGTGCGGCTGAGTTCCCACTTAGCGTGACCGACGTGTACGGGGGTGTGTACTACAGCGCCATTGCCCTCGACGGCGAGCTTGTGGAACTGCAACCGGCAAGCATCGCGATCGGATTGGGGAGTGCTCCCGGTGGCGATGCTGCGCCGATCGAGCAGCCGCAAATTGCGCTCGACGTGACCCCGGCACCGCCGGTCGCATTGCCGACGGACGTGCCGCAGGTGGCCGCGCCGACGGCGGTGCCGCCGGCCGTACCGGCTACCGAGGCCCCGGTCGCTGCCCCGGCTGTGCCGGTGAGCGAAACGGGCGTCACCGGGCGCGTCGTGCTAGACCCCGGCGCGAACCTGCAACTGCGCCAGTACCCGCGCGCCGATGCGCTCTCGCTGGGCCTCGCACCCTCGGGCAGCATCTTCCAGGTGAATGGACGCGACGGTGCCCCGGCGCAACCCGTCGACGGTGTCATCGACCCTGAAATCGAGGCGGAGATCGAAGCGTATGTGGACCCGGTGGAAGACCTCGAAGAAGATGAGGACCTCAACCCAGAGCAAACGTGGCTGAATATCACGTACAATACGCCCGATGGCGGCCAAATTCGGGCGTGGGTGTCGTCGCAGTTCGTCGACATCCGTGACGATGAGCTGGAGCCAGTTCGCCTTGCCGACCTGGACCCGGTGCCGAACAACGACTTCGGTGAGGCCATCAATACGGACATCACACCGCCGCCGGTACCGGAGAACATCGTGACACTGCGCGTGACCAACCTGGACGCAGGCGTGAACCTGAACATCCGCCGTACGCCAAACACGGGTGCGGAGGTCATCGCACGGGTGCCGGGCAACACGGTGCTGGAGAACGTCGGCTTCATCGAAGGCGACGCCGATAGCGACCTCGAAAATGCGCAGGCTGCCGAGTGGGCCTTCATCCGCTACAACCCGCCGCAGGGCGGCGAGGTCACCGGCTGGGTGAGCACGCGCTTTGTCGATGTGCTGTACCGCGACGCCCCGGTGGAATTGCTGGAACTGGACCAGCGCGGTGAACTGGACTTCGAGCCAGCGACCACGCGCGGCGAACTCGCGGCTGGTGCGGCTCCGCCCGCCCTGCCAACCGTCGACCCGCTTGCCGACGCGATTATCGCAACGGTGGTGATCGACCCGGGCGCGAACCTTCAGTTCCGCCGTAACCCAGATGCCAACGCCGAGGCGATTGGTCGTATCCCGAGCGGTGCACAGCTCATCGTGAGCGAGCGCACGCAGGATAGCCTGTGGCTGAACGTCACCTTCGACGGGCAAACCGGCTGGGTCGCCAGCCAGTTCGTTACCCTGGCGTTCAACGGGCTGCCATTCAACCTCGAGGACGTAACGCCCGTCGCGGCCCCGGCTGCGGCAGGCTAACATCGGCGGCCCCGTGCGACACACTGCGCGGGGCCGTTTTTCTCCCCTCCCACGAAACACAATTCAGGAGATGCCCATGCGTGCCCTGTGCCTGTGCTTGCTGTTCCTCTCTGCGTGTGCGGCTTTGCCCCAACCACCAACCCCCACCCCGACCAACACGCCCACACCGCAACCGACGCCGACCGACATCCCGACGCGCGCGCCGTTGCCGACGGCACGGCCTACGCTGCAAATCTTCGATGACACCGACCGCCCCGGCGGACGATTACGGCTCGTCCACGCTTTGCCCGATGCCGAGGCCATCGACGCGTACATCGGTGACGAGATTCTGGCGTCCAGCATCGCCTTCACGCGGAGTTCCGGGCAGGTCATCGCTGAGGAGGGCCTGCACACCGTGCGCATCACCGAGGCCGGTGCCGGGCCGCAGGGTGAGGTCATCGGCGAAATGGAGCTAGACGTCAAGCGCGACACATCGACTCTCGTACTCTTCACACTCATCGACGACGCGCCGGCGATCGTCTTTATCGACGAAACGCCGGAGCCATTGCAAGGCGAGAACACCGCCGTGCGCGTGGTCCATGCGGTGGTGGGTGGCGGGCGGATGTCGCCGCGCGTCGGAAGCCAAATCGTCGCCGATTCGTTGCTTTTTACGCAGGTGAACAACGTCGCGATTGCCCCGTCTGGCACCACCGATATGAGCTTTGGCACCTTCGTGGAGGGGTACAGCATCGGCTTGCGCCCGCTGAACACCTACACATTCACGGTTGTCGGCACGCCAGATTTCGCGCGTGTGGTCAGCTTCGACCAACCCAGCCCTGGCGGCGCGACCCTCGCCGTGGTCAACACCTCGGTGGATTTCGATGAGATCGATGTTGTACTCAACGGCGAAACCATCGAAGACGGTATGGACTTCGGTGTGATAAGTGCGGTGCAGGAACTTCGTGATGGCATCCATACGGTGCAAATCTTCGAACCCGGTGCCGACCAGACCCGCGTCGAACCGCTCATCGAGGATAACATTCGGCTTGCGCGGGGCGACTCGCTGAAGCTGATCCTCATTGGCCCCGCGAGCGACCTGCGGTTGCGCGTCCATCGCATGGACCTCAGCGCGACACCACCCGACGAAGGCCGCATCGCGATTATCAACACCCTGCCGAATGCGCCAGTCCTCACGGAAACACGCATCGAGGAGGTGAACACGGTGGTGTACGGTCAGGGGTCGACCGTGGTTGGGCTAGACCCCGCCACGTATAACTTCGGCTGGTCCTTCGAAACGGACGACGAAGACGACAACATCAACTTCCTCGAAGAACTGCGTGTGTCGGCGGGGGTGTCGTACCTGTACCTCGTGACCGATAGCGAAGAGACCGTATTCATTGCAGAGGACGTGGCGGTCTTCGAGGACCCGAACGCGCCCGAGCCAGGTGTCATTTACTTTGCCAACGGCGTCGAAAGCACCGACGGCTACTATTTCATCGTCGATGGCGTGCTGACAACCCGTGCTGCCGCCTTCGGTGAAATCGCCGGGCCGATCGAAGTGGATGAGGGCGAGCATGAACTCGGCGTGAGCGACTTCGACACGCTGGAGGGGCAATTCTTCGAGGGACGCGCGATCACAACGACGCCGGGCGACCGTGTGGTGCTCCACTTCGTGCCCGGGCCAGACGGCTTCTTCCGCATGGTGCCCTTCGAAGCGCCTGCGCCCACCGACCCCAACCGACAGGCTGCGAGCATTCGCCTGCTCAACATGGATGCACCGACCGGGGTCGGGTTGCGGTTCGGCTACACCGGCCCGCGCGAAGCAGACCGCCGCCCGACGATTCTTCATGCTACCCAAATCGCGGAGGACCCGGCACAGCCCACGCCGTTTGCGCCGTCGAACACTGTACGGCCCATCCCTGCCGATATCGAACGCGGGCGGGCATCGGACCGCACGTTGATGCAACCGGGCCGCTACGACATCTACGTGACGGATGCGGCGAACAATCGCATCGCGGCAGTGGTGTATGATGTCGAGTTGATGCCCAATACCGACTATGATCTCGTAGTGCGCCAGGCCCCGCCGGAGCGCTTCCCGGCGATGCTGGCGTTCCTCACTGCGTATCCCTAGAACAATCACCAGAATGGTCTATAATTCAGCGATGTTTAGCCAAGTACAGGGGGAAGCGACAGTATGCGCGTCCTAATTACCGGTGCGGGCGGCTTTGTGGGGAACCATCTCATCACCCATTTGCGCGAAGCCGACCCAGACGCCGACATCCACGGCACGGTGCGCACGACGCGCCCGCTCGACACCACCGGCACCACCTTCCACACGTTGGACCTGCGCGCCCCAGACGCCGTCGAAGACCTGATTTCGACGATACAGCCAGACCATATCTATCATATGGCTGCGCAGACGTTTGTCCCGCGGTCCTTCGAAGCACCCTGGGAAACCCTGGAAACGAATATTCGCTCGCAGGTGAACCTCATCCAGGCTTGCCTGAAGCACGACCTCAAGCCGCGAATACTGGTGGTGGCGTCTGCTGAGATATACGGCGTCGTCACCCCGGAGGACCTGCCTATTGTGGAGGACCGCCCGTTGGCTCCGTCCAGCCCATACGGTGTGAGCAAGGTCGCACAGGATGTCCTCGGCGCACAGTACTTCCGCAGCCACGAGCTGCCGATTATGCGTGCGCGCCCGTTCAACCACTTTGGCCCGGGCCAAAACGAGCGCTTCGTCGCGCCCGCGTTTGCCAGCCAAATCGCACGTATCGAGGCCGGTGAGCAGGCGCCGAAAATCCGCGTGGGCGACCTCTCGGCCAAGCGCGACTTCACCGATGTGCGCGACATCGTGCGCGCGTATGGCCTCATTATGGAAAAAGGCACGCCAGGAGAAGCGTATAACGTCGCTAGTGGGCAGGCGCGGAGCATCCAGGAGTTGCTGGATACTCTCATTCGCCTGGCAGGTGTCGACATCACCGTCGAGGTGGACGAGAGCCGCCTGCGCCCGGTGAACATCCCAGAACTCACAGGGAGTATCGCACGGTTGCAGGCCGCAACGGGCTGGGCACCCGAGCGCTCCTTCGAAGACACCTTGCTCGACGTGCTCAACGATTGCCGCGCGCGCGTTGGCACCGCTTAACCAATAAACGAACCACGTGCCACAGCACACACGATTAGGAAGTGACTGAGTATGCAGAAGACTGCCCTTATCACAGGCATCACAGGCCAGGACGGCTCGTACCTGGCGGAATTTTTGCTGGAAATGGGCTACAAAGTCTACGGCCTTGTCCGGCGTAGCAGCACCGTCAACTACGAGCGCATTCGCCACATACAGGACAAAATCGAGCTGATTTCTGGCGACATGCTGGACCAAACCAGCCTGATGACGGCACTCAAGCAGAGCGGTGCGCAGGAAGTGTATAACCTCGCCGCACAGAGCTTCGTGCAAACATCGTGGCAACAGGCCGTCTTCACGGGCGATGTCACGGCGTTGGGCGTGACGCGCATCCTCGACGCGATTATGGCCGTGAACCCGGAAATCCGGTTTTACCAGGCCAGCAGCAGCGAGATGTTCGGCAAGGTGCGCGAAACCCCACAGAAAGAAACGACACCTTTCTACCCGCGCAGCCCGTATGGCGTCGCGAAGGTGTACGGCCACTGGATTACGGTAAACTACCGCGAGAGCTACAACCTGCACGCCACAAGTGGGATTTTGTTCAACCATGAGTCGCCCCGGCGAGGGTTGGAGTTCGTTACCCGCAAGGTGACGTATAATGCCGCGAAGATCAAATTGGGCCTGACGGATACACTTCCGCTGGGCAACCTCGACGCGCAGCGTGATTGGGGCTTCGCTGGGGACTATGTGAAGGCCATGTGGAAGATGCTCCAGCAGGACACCGCCGACGACTACGTCATTGCTACAGGCCAAACGCACTCCGTGGAACGCCTCGTCGAAATCGCGTTCGACTGCGTAGACCTGGATTGGAAAAACTACGTCACGCAGGATGAACGATTTATGCGTCCGGCGGAAGTCGACCTGTTGGTGGGCGACCCCAGCAAGGCCGGGGCCGCACTCGGTTGGGAACCCGCCGTGACATTCGAACAACTCGTCCAGATGATGGTCGAGGCCGACATCAAATTGCTCAAAAAGATCAATAACCTATAGCGACACGGATGAAACTGGTCGATACGCACTGCCACCTGAACTTCGAGAGTTACGATGAGGACCGTGTGGCGGTCCTCAAACGCGCGACCGACGCCGGGGTCACCCAGGTCATCAACCCCGGCACCGACATCGAAAACAGCCAGGGCGCGCTCAAACTCGCGTCGCAGTACGAGGGGGTGTTTGCCGCAGTTGGCATCCACCCGAACAGCATCGGCGGACTCACCCAGGAAAAACTCGACACGCTGGAATCGTTGGCGGCGCGGCCCAAGGTCGTCGCTATCGGCGAAATCGGCCTGGACTACTACTGGGAGAAAGAAACCCACGAAGACCAGATCGAAGCGTTCGAAAAACAATTGCAACTGGCGGCATATTTGCAACTGCCGGTTATCATCCATAATCGCGATGCCAGCCACAACATCGTGCCCATCCTCGAAGAATGGGCGGCAGGCCTCAATGGCCCCATCAAAGAGCGGCCCGGGGTGCTGCACTCCTTCAGCGCATCCGCCGAAACGGCAGAGCGGATGGTCGCAGCGGGCTTTTACCTGGGCTTTACCGGCCCCATCACCTACAAAAACTCCGACAAGCTGCGCAAAATCGCCGCAGATGTGCCGTTGGACCGCATTCTGGTGGAAACCGACGGGCCGTTTTTGTCGCCGCAATCGCGGCGCGGCAAGCGTAACGAACCTGGCAACATCCCAGAGATCATCGACCGGCTCGCGGGGCTGCACCAAATCGGCGCTGAACAAATGGCCGAGCACACCACCGCCAACGCCGAACGCCTTTTCCGCCTCTCCTCGCGCTAGGCGCATAGCGCAAACACCTCCCGTTTATCGCGGGAGGTGCAAGCTAGGAGAGAGGAGAAGGAGAGAAGTTGGTTAGACCTTGCTGGAATACCGCTGCGCACTTGCGCGCGCCCGCCCACTTTCGTGGACGGGCATTTCGGCCAGGCTAGGCGCTGGCGTCATCCTCGGTGGTAGCGTCGGCGGCATCGTTATCGTTGCCACCGAAGGGGCCGTTGCCACGCGGGCCGTCGCCGAAGCGGCCACGCAGTTCGCCGTTCAGCGCATCGTCGACCATCGCTTCGAGCTGCTCGGTCAGTTCGGCGGCGCGTGTCTCATCGATGCGACCGTTCTCAACAGCCTGGTCGATGCGGGCCTGCCCCTGTTCGAGCGCAGCGCTACGCACGACTTCCACGTCGCCAGCCTCGGCGGTGATGACCTCGGCGAGCGTTTCGCCGTCACGCACGCGCTCAGCGATTTCGCGGCCCGTAAGGCCAGTTTCGGCCTCGAGCGTGTCGACAACTTCACCGCCACCAAACCCGCCGAAGCCACGGTCGCCGCGCGGGCCACGCTCACGCCCTTCGAAGCGGTCCATCAGTTCGCCGTTCAGCATGTCATCGACCACAAGCGCGAGTTCGGCGTTTAGCAGGTCGGCTTGCTCCTGGGTGATGACACCGTTTTCAAGGCCGTTATCGATGCGGCTCTGCGCCTGTTCGAGCGCAGCGGCGCGCACAGCTTCGACGTCGCCCCCTTCAGCGGTGATAACTTCGGCGAGCGTTTCGCCATCGCGCAGGCGCTGGACAATTTCACGCGGTTCGAGGCTGGTCTGTTCCACGATAACATCGAGCACCTCGCCACCCCGCATGAACTGACCGGCACGGTCGCCACGTGGGCCATCGCCAAGGCCACCACCACGCTGGGCGTTTGCCGACGAAATACCAAAGGCGAGAATACCGGCTGCGGCGGTCGTGATGAGCATAGCTTTGATCTTCATGTTGGGTTACTCCTTGTTGTTTGACCTTACACCTACATCTTGCCAATGAGTTGTAATCAAAATGTGTTCGCATTTGTAATCTGTCGGTAAAATGCCCCCCATGACCGATCTTTCTATCTTCATCGTCAACTGGAATGTGGCCGATTTGCTGGCAGCGTGCCTGCGCAGCATCGATGCCAGCCGGGGCGACCTTACCCTTGAGGTTATTATCGTTGATTCTGCGAGCAGCGACAACTCAGTCGTAATGCTTCACTCAGACTTCCCGTGGGTGCGACTGATGGCCCAAACGGATAACGTCGGCTTTACGCGCGGCAACAACCTCGCGTTGGAGGTCGCCGAAGGACGACACTTGCTGCTGCTGAACCCTGACACGGAGGTCATCGGTGATATGCTGCCGACGATGGTTCGCTACCTCGACGACAATCCGAAAGTGGGTATCGTGGGGCCACACACATACAATACCGACCAAACCACCCAACCCTCG
>CAYSVE010000215.1:0-8697 GCA_964434365.1 uncultured Anaerolineaceae bacterium
CCCGTGGCCTTCGAGTGTAAGCTCAACCAGATCGTGACAATCAATGAAGCGCCGGGTGGGGGGTACATCGTGGTAGGGACGGTGGTGCACATGCACGTCGATGATGCAGTGTGGGACGCCAAGCGCGAGTACATCGACTTTGCGAAATACCGGCCCATCGGGCGCATGGCGGGGCCGGGGTACGTCCGCACCCACGACTACTTCGAGATGCACCGCCCGCCGTCGGAGTTGGATTAGTTCCCAAGCCATCCGTCATCGGTAGGGGCGTAGGCGAGGTGCAATCGAGCCTCGCCCGGTGAAGAACGAGCATCTGTTCTCATAGGTACGCCCGCACGATCTCCTGCAACTGCCGCGCCCGATGCCGAAACGTGTGCTCCTTTACCACGCGGGCCTGGGCCGCCTCGCCCATCCGACGTCGCTCTGCCTCGTTGTTCAGCAGATGCCGGTAGCGGTCGACAGCCTCCTCTGCGCTGCCGACGACGATCACCTCTTTGCCCGGCTCCAGCCATGCCTCGATGCCGTCGTATGGGTTCGCCACGATGCAGCAGCGCATCGACGCGAGTTCCAGCGGGCGCGACGACGACGAACGGTTCACGCTGGCGTGGGCCATGCGCGTAATGCACAGGTTGATCTTCGCGCGGCTGGCGTACTCGCGCAATTTGTTGAAGCTGAGGTACGGCAATTGCTCCGTGCGGCCAAGGTCACCGAGCTTGGTGCCCCGCACCGCGAACCGCGCCGCCGGCAACATGTTGGAGCCGTCGCGTAGCATCGCATCGATCCACTCGCCGCGATACTCGCGCCCGTGCCCATAGAAAAACACATCGAGGTCCTGTTCGGCCACATCCACCGGCGCGAACACGTCCGGGTCGACGCCGTAGTACAGCGGATGCACCGCCTGCGCGCCCAGGTCCTCGAGGGCACCCGCTGCACCCGCGCTGTTGCTAATGAACGCGGTGTACTCCGCCGGGTTTGCGCCCTGGTAAATACGAAAGCCGGTCGCGAAGCCGTGCAGGTTCGGCAGGCTGGCGGGCACATCGCCGTCGTAGTAGATGATCGGCTTGCTGTGCTTGCGGATGATCTCCGCCGGGACGCCGTTCAGGTGGTTCAGCGGCACGGTGAGGAAAATCACCGCGTCGATGTCCGGCTCGCGGGTGAGAATCGCGTCGAGGTGACGCAGCCACAACGGCGCAATGAAGGTCTGCGCGGCACGGCGCACAGCCACATCGAGCGCGCTTTCTTCGTTGGTTGGGTCGGTTTGGTGCACCGGGTACACGCGGCGGACGGTGTCGCGCAGCGCTTTGAACGTATCGCCCTGCGCTTTGGCGGGGTTCGGCAGGGCGCGCCACCACAGCGTTTCGATGGCTGGCCCCTGGTACGGCGTCGCGAGCACTTCGACACCAGTTTCGTATAGGCCCTTGAGCAACTGCCACCACGCCGGGGTGGCGCTGAACGGCTGCGTGAGATCCAAGGAGGAGACGACAAACAATAGTTTCATATGTTCGACCTCTGTGAAAACTGCGAGTTGCTCGTAGTGTTGTCCTTAACCTGTTGGCTGCGCGAACGGCTCACCGTGTCGAAAGCGGTAGGGGCGACGCCATGCCTCGCCCGCCAGGGGGCCACCCGCAAATCACACGGCGATCGCTGGCAGAGATAGCGGCATCGTGTTAGGGCAACAAAAAAACCCCGCATTTGCGGGGTTTCGGCTTTTTGAGCGGGCGGTGGAATTCGAATCCACGACCTTTTCCTTGGCAAGGAAACGTTCTACCACTGAACTACGCCCGCGTATCTCGTTGTGAAGGGTAGTTTACCACGACGCCCCACCCGTGCAAGGGCGAATTTGTGCAAATCGGGTAAAAGTGTGCTATGGCGGTTTTAGGTCGTAGCGCGGGCCTCGCAAATGGTCGCGCGCGCCTCGTCCACGCTATCGACGAATTGCCAGCGCGCGTGGTCGCGGCTGATCATACGAACGTACTGCCGAAACAAATACGGAATGCCCCCCACCACAAGCCGAAAACGCACATTCGGGGGGATCGCCGCAATCAAGTCGCGGGTCGCGCTGATCACATCGCCGGTTGGGAGGTACATCCGTGGGAGGATGAAAACCAGATCGACGCGATGATCAACTGAGATGATGCACTCACGCGCCCGTCGCATGAGGTGTACGGCTTCGTCTGCTGTGTAGTTTTCGGGGTAGTGCAACAGCATAATTGTGTGTTCGGGGTCATCCCACTCGAGCATCGGTGTTATCCAAATGACAAAGATTTCAAGAATTCTAAAGTGTTTGGCTATGCTTTGTCAATTATCATCGCCAGACTTGTACAGTCTTCACGCGAGCGCCTATAATGTCGCGCTATGCGATCCACAACACGCCTCACCTTGTTACTGACCCTGTTGCTGGCTGCCTGCGAACCCATGGCGCAACCGCTTGCCACGCAGCAGATCATCATCGTGTCGCCGGTGCCGAGCGACACGCCCGTGCCGTCTGTCACGCCGACTTCCACCCGCACGCCGGTGCCTACACCCACACCCGACGCCTCACCCACACCGACGTTGCCGCCGTGTGCTGCCGAGGGCGGGCAAGTCCTTGAGTTCGACCCATTCCAGAGCGAAATCGCAGGCGAGAACCTGCGCTATCGGGTTTACCTGCCGCCCTGCTACCAGGAGACGCAAAAGCGTTACCCGGTGTTGTATCTGTTGCACGGGGCGGGCTTCCGCGAAACGCAATGGGAAGACATCGGTGTCGTCGAAGCGCTAGAGCGCGGCATGCGGCTCGATGTGCTGGGGCCGATGATTTTGGTGATGCCCTACACCGGCAGCATCGGGAATCAAAACGTCTTCCCGCCGTCGGCGAGTTACGAGCGCGTGCTGCTCGAAGAACTGCTGCCGACCGTCGAGCGCGACCTGTGCACCATCAGCAACCGGGCGAACCGGGCCATCGGTGGCATCTCGCGTGGCGGCTTCTGGGCGGCGAGCGTCGCCCTGCGTCACCCCGATGTGTTCGGTGCGTTCGGCGGGCACAGCGCCGCCTTCGACGAGGACGTCGCGCCACCGGCCAACGACCCGCTCGACCTCGCGCGCAACGCGTCCTTCCTTGGGGAGGCTGGGCTACGCATTTACCTCGACAACGGCGCGGACGACTTCGCCGGGATTGGCCTGCAAACCTTCTCGTCGCGCCTAAGCGCACGGTCGATTCCGCACACGTATCTCATCCACCCAACCGGCGACCACAACGAGGAATACTGGGCGGCGCATGTCGCAGAGTACCTGAGCTTCTATGGGCGCGACTGGCCCCAAAACGCGGCGGACCTACCCAACTGCGCGGAACCCAGCCCGTGATTCTGGGTGACTTGGGATATATTTGGGATAAAATTGCGATATGTTAATCCTGGCCGTCATTATCGGGTTCAGCATCTTCGTGAGTACGACGGTCGGGTTCGGGTTGGGCCTCATCGCCATGCCCTTGCTCCTCACGGTTATCCCCCTCGAAACTGCCCGCCCGCTGATGGTGCTCATCGGCATGACGGCGCAGGTGTTCACGGTGTGGCGCTATCGCAAAGGCCTGCGCATCGGCTCGCTTAGTTTGCTGGCCGTGGCGGGGGTTGTCGGCATTCCGCTGGGGGTCTACCTGTTGCCCCTCATCCCCGAGGACATTGCGCTGGCGGCGTTGGGGGTGCTCATCATCAGCTATGCGCTGTACGCCCTCATCGGCCCAACCCTGCCGCAACTCCGATGGCCTGGATGGGCCGTTGTCGCGGGGTTTACGTCGGGGGTCATCAGCGGAGCGTACAACGCGGGCGGGCCGCCAGTCGTCATCTACGGTGATGCCCGCCGCTGGACGCCCGTGGAGTTCAAAAGCAACTTGCAGAGCTTTTTCTTCTTCAAGGCCATCGTGTTGTTCGTCTCGCATGTGACCGCCGGCAACTTCACGCGGACGGTGTTCGTCGACTACTTGGTCGTGCTGCCGGGGATCGGGCTGGGGTTGCTGCTGGGCTTCTCGCTGGATAACCGCATCGATGCGCAACTTTTTCGGCGGTTGGCGCTGTTTCTGCTGCTCATCACCGGCACGAATCTCATTTTTTAACGGGCGGCCTCGCCAGGAGATTGCGTTTTGTCGCCAGGCGCGCGTTCCGGGGTCCACCCTGTGATTTATCGGTAGGGGATGGGGCGCGGCGCGGCTCCGTTTCACCTGCGCCCCCTACTCATGCCACGCAACTGTTACGCTCGGTTTACACGTAGAACGAATCCGGCGCTTGTAGCGGGATGCTCCCCATCAACTCGATGACGTCGCCCCACGCAAGGCCCCGGCTGACCATTCCCTGCGGGCGCACATAGTCGTTGAGGTGCTGGGGGTAGTCCACGTTGAAGATGCGCAGCGCGGGTTGGCGCTCGCTGGGGAACTCCCAGATGCTCGTCTGGGGGTTATCCATGCCGCCTACCCAGCGGAACAACAACTCATCGGCGGGGCGGTGATGCTCACCGACGGTAATCATCCAGTCGGGCACATTTACGCAGCCCGCGCTGCTCCGATTGAAGATGTTCTCGTGGTTGACGGTGGTGTTCCATCGTTGCCACGGCGACCCGTGCAGCGCGTAACCCTCCGCGCCAAAGAAGCTCGTGAACGGCACGCCCGGTGCCCACGGCTGCATACTCCGCGCGAACCACTTGCTCGTGATAACCTGCGCGCCGCGCGGCGTGGCATCGGGGTTGAGCACGATAGGCACGCGCATCACGGGCGTTTCGCCCTCGAAGGCGACGAGTTCGCGCGCACCAAGGTTGATGACGATGTACTTCTCGTCCGGCTGGGTGGTCGGGTCGATGAGGTACGGGAGCAGGTCGGCATAACCCATGCTGATGGGCCACACATCGCGCCGCCGCACGAACATCTGCACACCCAGCCGGTTGCGAACGTTGTCACGGTGGTCATCGGGCACAAGCTCCACCCAATCGGCATCGACATCGACGAAGCGCACGAGTGCGCCCTGCATCAGCAAATGCACGCCGAACAGCGTCGACTTGATGATAGGGTTGTGCAGCGCGACATCCTCGCGCGGGTGACGGAACACCTCAACGCCCGATGGCATGATGAAGCCGTAGCGGTGCGGTACCTCGAAGGGGTCGGTTTGCTGGGTGTAGGCCACTTGCAGGTGCGCGGTGTACGTCGCGAGTAGTTCCGCTGGGTCAACTGCATCGACGTATTTGTTGTGGAATACCTCGTTGTAGCGCCCGGCCAGCGTGCCATCGAGTTCCTCGAAAATTTGCTCGATCTTCAGCGGCACACCAAGCGTCAGCAACACCAGCAGATAGTCGCGGTTGTTCGGCAGGCTCATCAGCCCGGCATCGGCCACGACGTACCCGGCGTCAGTTTCGAGGGAGCCGTTTTTGCTATACGGGGTGCCGTCGTGCGCCAGCGCGAGTCGCTCCAAATTGGCAGGGCGGTCGTTATGGATCACACTCAGCATGTCGAAGGCCGTGCGCTTCTGGTCGGCATCGAAGTGTTGCAGCATCCACATGTAAAACAGGCCGATGTCGCGCGGCGTCATCATGTTGGGTAGGGTGTACGTCACCCCATCGATGGTGACCGTGGTGCTATCAAAGCGTGCGTCGGTGGCGGTGTGCCCGGCATCGACGCCCTGGTTCCACCCACTGAGGCCACTAATCTGCGAGGTGCCGACGACCGACGCCGCCCAATCGTTGAATGCGGCGACGGCATCGGTGCGGCCTTGCGCATTCGCCACATAGCTGAGCACCTGGCCGGTGGTGGCGTTGTCGCTGAGCGCGAGCATCTGCCACAGCGCGCGGCGTATCACGAAATTGCGGCGCGACGCATCACGGAATTCCTCCGGCACCACCTCCGGGCCAACGGCATTCCAGTGCTGTACCGGCACGCCGCTCCACACGTCGCGGTCCACCACATCGAGGAAGTACATCAGCAACGGCGCTTTGAAGGCACTCGCGACCGGCAGCGGGTTCTCTGGCGACAGGGCTGCCATCAGCCGCCCATCGTTGACGTCGTACAGCAGCAGGCCGACCTTATCGCGGCCTACGATGCGCTCGAAGATGTAGTTGAGCGGGGCGGTGTAGGGCATATCCATCGCAGTGAGGTAGTCCGCGACGAAATCGGCAGCGGTGTCGTTTTCGAAGGCGAAGAGCGGCTTCGGCAGCAGCGCAAGGGCACCGAAGGCGGCTGCGCTGCGGATAAAGTCTCGGCGGGAGTAGGGCATGAGGTCGTCCTAACGCTACATGAGTTCGATTAACCCTATGATACTCGTGCGTGCGGATCTGCGTTTGGCGCTTGGCGTACGCCTGCCCTATGCTCGGCGGGCGGGTGGCCTGCCCGCCGAGGCGTCTCGCCACATGAAGCGCACGGCGCGCTCCCCCTACCAAAACACGCCGATTGTGGTTAAATCCGTGACGAGTAGACCGCAATCGAACCTGAGTGATGCCCAATCCGTCCCTTCGTATGCGCCTGCGGCCCGTGTGGTTGGCCTGCCTACTGCTGACCATCGCGGCCAGCCGAATCATCCACTTCGATGTGTGGACGCAACTCACCGTCGACGAACTGTGGGCCGTGTACCGCACATCGGGCACGGTGGCGCAAACCATCGCCTGGACGCCGTACGACTGGCCCACGGGCAGCTACCTTATCATGGGGGCCTGGCAAGATGTCACCGGCAGCCACCCCGCCACGATGCGACTGTTGCCGCTGTTGGCGTTTCTGCTGGGCATCAGCGCATTCTACCGGGTGATGTACACCCGCGCGGGCGATGGGGTCGCGCTGCTTGCCACGCTGCTTTTCGCGGCGTTCGGCAAAATCATCTACGGCAGTGTGATGTTGCGCGGCCACAGTCTCACGCTGGCGGCGGTGCCTTTTGTACTGTGGCTCACGCTGGCCTACTTCGAGCGCCCGCGCCTGTGGCGGGGTGTCGTGCTGGGGGCGGCGCTGGCGGCGCTGCTATACATCCACCTGACGAACGTCATCATGTTTGTGGCGGTGGGTGTGTTCACACTCGTATTGTACGGAAGACGCGTGTGGCGTTGGTGGCTCCCTGGTGTGGTGATGCTCGCGCTCGGCAGCCTGGAGATCCGCGATAAGCTGTTGCTCTCTCTGCGCCGCGTCGAATCGACGATCAACGATCCGTCGCCGCCGCTGCTGGAGGCGTGGGCGGCAGTCTATGGAAATTTGCTGGCGCGCTTTTACGTCGTGTGGGCTGCCCTGGCGATACTCGCCCTGCTGCTGTTGATTTTTCGGCAGCGCAACGATCGTCGATGGGTGTTTGCGTGGGGTGCCTGGGCCACGATGCCGGTTTTCGTGTACGCGACGGACCCCTTGCTGGACTTCTTCAGCGCGCGGTATATCTTGTGGGCGCTGTACGCCTCGGCGGTGGTGATGGCCTACGGCCTCGCCCATTTGCCGCGTACGGGATTAGTCGTGGGGGCACTGCTTGTGATGATGCTGTGGCCCACTGCCCCAAACCGGGGGGAGGCAATCGGTGCACCCGTCGGCGAGGCGGTAGGGGTCATCGCCGCGCACGCGAGTTGGGGCGATGTCCTCATGCTGGACCCAGAGTGGGAGGGTGCGTTGTGTGGCAGTGCCTGCAAAGGCCAGGAGCACTGGATTTACTACATGGGCCTGTTCTACCGCGAGCCGATGCCGGTCGTCGATGACCCTGCCGGGCATCGGCGGGTGTGGTATGCCTATGACCCCGACGACTTCGACCTCGACGCGCTCAACGGGGTGTGGGCCGGGCGCGTGGAGCAACTCGCGGTGGATTTCCCCGACCTCGCGTTACGGTACTTCGAGGCCCCACCGAACCCGACCGGGGTGCTCTTCGAAAACGGGCTGCGCTTCCACGGGTACGACCTGCTCACCGACTATGGCGCCGAACAGGCGGCGTATCCGCAACGGCGCGAGGGTGAAGTCGTGCGCGTAAGGTTGTGGTGGTCGGTAGACGAGCCGCTCGACCTCGATTACAGCGTTCGGCTTGAAATGACCACCGACGCCGAGACCCTCGACAGCATCGATGGCCCACCTGTCGCCGAAATCCCAGAGACGAGCCGCTGGGAGCCGGGCGAGTATTACATCGAAGAGCGCGTGCTAACCATGCCGACCGGGTTGGGGCCGCAGGTCATCGATGTGGCGTTGACGATGGTCGTATACCAGTGGTGGGACGGGGTGCGCATCGCCGCGCCAGGCGTGGATGAAAACATCGCCCTGCCGCTCACGACGATTTCACTGCGCGCGTGGTGACAACGCTCGCGAGGCCGTGTCGCAGCAGGTGCCATGCCGAGACGCCCCACCACACCGCCGTAATGAGGGCTACCGGGCACCTTGGTTAGGCTAGCGCCAAACCCTACTTACTCCACGCGGGTGACGGCCTGCGGCTGCAAGTCGGTGTTAAGCGACCAGTTCCCTGCCGCATCAACAGCCCACACAGCGAACTCGTAGGTGTGGCCGGGCGCACCCGTGTAGACCGCCTCGGTGCGGCTGGTTTCTAGCCAGGGCTGCCACTCGCCACCATCGACCCGCACCCACACCATCATCTTCTCGATGGCACCGTCATCCCAGGCGCGCCAGCGCACCGTGAAGGCCGGTTCGCTGACGACGGGCAGCGTGTCGACGTCGGTGTTCGGCGGTTGGGTGTCGTTCGCCGGCTCGGCGGTGGGCTGCGCTACGAGCGCCCCGGGCGTAATCGTGTT
>CAYSVE010000216.1:0-8632 GCA_964434365.1 uncultured Anaerolineaceae bacterium
AGCGGCGTTCAGCAGCGCGTAGTTCTGCATATTGCGCGCGCCGATTTGCAGCACATCGGCGTACTCACTCACGAGATCCACGAGGCCGGGGTCCATCACCTCGGTGACGATGGGCAGGCCGGTCATCTCGCGGGCCTCAGCCAACCATTTGAGGCCCTGCTCGCCGTGCCCCTGGAAGCTGTACGGCGAGGTGCGCGGCTTGTAGGCCCCGCCCCGCAGTGCTGTCGCGCCCGCTTCTCTCACCGCACAAGCCGTCTCGACAATCATTTCGCGGCTTTCGACGCTACACGGCCCGGCGATGACCAGCACCTTGTTGTCGCCCATAAGGTTGCCGTTGAGGCGAACGAGCGTGTTTTCCGGGTTCATCTCGCGGCTGGCGCGCTTGAACTTCGATGATACGCGCAGCACCTGGTCGACCCCGGCCATGGTGGCGTAGTTTTCTTCGAGCTTGGGCGCATCGCCCACCACACCGATGATGGTGCGTTCCTTGCCCTCGCTAAGGTGAGCATCGCAGCCATCGGCCTCGATGCGGCTAATGACGGCAGCGATTTCCTGCGCCCCGGCCTGCTTCTTCATGACAACAATCATTTTTCATCCTCCCCTTTTTCGTCGACCGTATCGATCGACACTCTCACTTTTGGGTATAAATCTTCTCGCAGCATTTCGGCATTGCGCATATACACATGCGTGATCTCATCCAGCCGCTTGTCGGTATTCCAGTGAACCAGCACCCGAATGCACATCGGGATGCCCGATTCGGCAGCGATTTCCGCCGCGCCCATCAACGCGACCTGGCGCCAGCCCATATCGCGCGCCGCCTTCGCGGGGAAAGCCGCGTTCAACTCCGGCGTGGTGGTGAACAGTACGCTCGCAACATCCTCCTCATCTATCTGGTTGACCTCGACAATCTTCTCTAGCAGGGTACGGGTAGCACCGAGGATGGCATTCGCCGTATTCTCGTCTACCGTAATGGCCCCGCGTATTCCGCGAACCCGCATGCGTGTTCCCTCCACATAGCCAACAAAAAAGCGCAGAGCGGTGTGCTCTGCGCTTCGTCGTTTGCGAAATCTATCCGGCGTCTAGCAGCCTACCGACCGCCACGCAGCACACAATGCCCTCCCTATGGGGTTCGTAAAGTAATAAAAATAGGGGTAGGCAAAGCTGAAAGCGAGCATGTCGCGTGCGTACATCCGGCTTGGTTTACGTTGATGCAGAGCCTAACACGGCTCTAACAGCGCGTCAACAAATTTCGTGAAGTGTGGTGGTTTTGCACAATGTCGCCGAGTTCACAGTTTGTTTGGGACCTCACCAGCGGGCGCGAGCGGGCGCGCGGGGGCATGTCTCTACAGGTCATACGCGGTTTTTAGGGACGGCCACAAGGCCGTCCACCCTGCATTGCTACCTAGCGCTTTCGCAAAGATATTGTGCAAACCCGCTAATCGTCGAGCGCCGCGCGGAGGTCTCGTGCGAGCGCCGTCGTCTCCTCGACCCCACCCTCGGCAGCGCGTACGAGCGCACTGCCGACGATGAATCCGTTCACGAGGCCGTTCATGCTGCGGGCCTGCTCTGGTGTGCTGATGCCGAAGCCCAACACGAGCGGCTTGTCGGTTTTGGCGCGCACCCGCCCGATAAACTCGCGCAGGTCGGGCGGCAGGTCGCGCCGTGCGCCCGTGATGCCAGTGACACTAACGAGGTAGATGAACCCGGTCGCCGCTGCCGAGGCAACCTCGATGCGGCGGTCGTTGCTGGTGGGCGCAAGTAAGAATATCAGCGCCATGTCGTGCTGTGCGCAGGCTTCCGCGAACAAACCCGCCTCCTCCGGCGGCAGGTCTGGGATGATGAAACCATCGGCCCCGGCGGCCTTCGCATCAGCGACGATTTTCGCTTCGCCGTAGGCCAGCAGCGGGTTCAAATAGCTGAACACCAGCATGGGCTGGTGGACACCGCGCGCGCGCAATTCGCGGATGCCCGCCAGCGCTTTGCGCACCGTCACCCCATTTTCCAGGGCAACCTGGCTCGCCACCTGGATCGTCGGGCCGTCGGCCAACGGGTCGCTGAACGGCACACCGACCTCGAAGCCATCCACCCCAGCCTCGCTCATCGCAGTGATGATGTCCAACGATTCGTCGTAGGTGCGGTAGCCCATCGTGAAGTAGGGCAAAAATGCGGCGCGGTTTTCGCCCTGTGCGCGCGCGAACATCGCCTCGATCGCGGCAAGGCCGCGGAGCGTCGTTTCGGTCATGTTATAGTCTCGATTCTGATTCGTTTAAGCGTCTAATTTCATCAACTGTCGCCGCATGGCATCCAACCCCGCCTCCACGATTTCGTGCGCGACATTCGCGCGGTGTGCCCAGTTCGCCGGGTCGGCGTCGTAGGCCTTGGCGAGACGCTGCTGCGTGGCGTAGTCTGCCGCCTGCGCCTGATACCGATCCGCCGATTCCCAGTCCAGGCCGTTGACTTCGACGGACATCAGCCGAAAGCCGCGCCGATGACACAGCACCGTCCACTCGCTATCGGCGCCGAGGGCGCGGCCCGGTTTGGTGTTGCGCACGATGAACTGCGCCGCGCGGATGCTCATCCCCTTGGCCCCTGCCGAGAGGTCCAGCGGCATCTCGAGCAACGCAGAGAAGACTTCGTTGGAGATGCGCTCGGTTTGCACAAGGGCTTGCGGGTGCGTGGCATAGGCCTCTGGCGTGCGCCCGATGACCAGGTAATCGGCAATTTGTACCCGCTTGACCGTCTGGCGTAGTTCGTCGTAGTTGGTCTCGGCCCAGCGCAACAGGCGATCCATATCGGCATACATGAGGTGCGACGCCGAGGTATTCGGCACCGCAGAAAGCGCGTGCTCCAACGACTCACGCCGCCCGCCCGGCCAATCGTCGGTGACGACGGTCGTCAGCTTATCGTGCACCCGCAACGAGAGCACCAGCCCGGCATGGGTCGTCGGCGGCACCACGACCACCATATGCGGGAACACCCGCGCGAGGTCTGGGTACAACCGTCGAAAGCGCAGCGTCTCCCCACGCGGATGCCATGTCGCCGCCAACACAACGCTCATAGGCTACTCGCCAAGCTCCTTTATCACCGTGTCGAGGTCTTTGTCGCCGCGCCCGCTCATATTCACGAGGATGATGCTGTCCTTCGGCATCGTCTTCGCGCGCTTGACCGCCTCGGCGACCCCGTGCGAGCTTTCCAACGCGGGGATGATCCCCTCCATTTCGCACAGCATCTGGAAGGCCTCGAGCGCTTCCTCATCGGTGGCCAGGGTGTAGTAGGCGCGCTCGTTCTGGCGCAGGTATGCATGCTCTGGCCCGACACTGGCGTAGTCCAGCCCGGCGGAGACACTGTGCGTATTCACAATCTGGCCGTCTTCGGTTTGCATGACGAAGGAGCGCGTGCCCTGCAACACGCCCGGTCGCCCGATGTTCGGGTCGGCGAAGCGTGCGGCGTGTTGCCCACTGGGGATGCCGAAGCCGCCCGCCTCCACGCCGATGAGGTCGACGTTTTCGTCGTCGCGGAAGGCATGGAACAAGCCAATCGCGTTGCTACCGCCGCCCACACACGCGATGCACATATCGGGCAAACGCCCCGCCGCCTCGACGATTTGCGCGCGCGCCTCGGTGCCGATGACACTCTGGAAATCGCGTACGATCATCGGGTAGGGGTGCGGACCCAACGCGCTGCCCAGCAGATAAAACGTCGTGCGCACATTCGTCACCCAGTCGCGCAGGGTTTCGTTGATCGCGTCCTTGAGTGTCTTCGTGCCGCTCTCCACGCTGATGACGTTTGCGCCGAGTAATTTCATGCGGAAGACGTTCGGGCGCTGCCGTGCGATGTCCACGCTGCCCATGTACACGTGGCACTCCAGGCCAAGCAGCGCCGCCGCCGTCGCCGAGGCCACACCGTGCTGCCCTGCCCCGGTCTCCGCGATGACGCGTTTTTTGCCCATCCGCTGCGCGAGGAGCGCCTGCCCCAGCGCATTGTTGATCTTGTGGGCACCGGTGTGGGCGAGGTCCTCGCGCTTGAGGTAGATTTTCGCACCGCCGAGGTGTTCGCTGAGGCGCTTGGCATACGTCACCGGGGTGGGGCGGCCCGTGTACGTTTGTTGCAGGTGCATCAACTGCGCCTGGAACGCCGGGTCGGCCATGGCCTCGCGGTAGGCGATTTCCAGTTCTTCGAGCGCGGGCACCAGCGTCTCTGGGACGAAGCGCCCACCAAATTCGCCAAAGTAACCGCGCTCGTCCGGCACGGTTGTGCTATCGGCTTTGATGTACTCAACCATCACATGCTCCAATAAAAGTTACGAAAGTTACGTAAGGGCAGCATTCTTCGCCGCCTCGATGAAATTTGCAGTTTTCCGCGGGTCTTTTCTGCCCGGTTCGCTCTCGACACCGCTGGCCACATCGACGCCCCACGGCATCACTGCGGCGACGCGCTCGGCGACGTTTGCAGGCTTCAGGCCGCCTGCGAGCATCAGCCGGGGCACGGCGTCTTTTACGGCCAGCGCGACTTCGGTGCTGGCCTGTTCGCCGGTACCGCCGTAGAGCTTCGGGTGGTAGGCATCGAGCACCAACGAGGGCACCCGGTCATCTGTGGGGAAGTGCTTGCCGTAGTAGCCCACGTCGTCCATCGCCATTTGCAGGTTCATCGGGCGGATGGCCTTGAAGGCCTTACCGGCCATTTCCGCAAGCACGGTGTCGCTTTCATCACCGCTGAGTTGCGCGAAATCCAACCCGACCTTACCGACGATGCGTGTGAGGTTGCCCACACTCTCGTTCGCGAAGATACCGACCAACACCGGGCACAGCACACCGAGTTCGTCGCGCAGCCGGTCGCAGAGTACCGCCGCGTCGGCAGGCTCGATGTAACGTGGCGACGGCTTATGGAAGTTCAAACCGAGCATATCGGCCCCGGCCCGTGCCGCCATCAACGCATCGTCGTAGGTACGCACCCCACAGATTTTAACAATCATGCCCCCATTACCTCGCTTGCTTGCTAAACGCCTTCACAGTTGCGGCGATGTCGCGGGCCGTCACCAGCCCCTCGCCGATGAGCACCGCGTGCGCGCCGAGTTGGCCCATGCGCTGTACATCGGCGGCAGATTTCATGCCGCTTTCTGCCACCAGTGTAACACCCTTCGGCACCAAATTTGCGATGCGCCCGGTTGTTTCCATGTCGACTTTGAAGGTTTTCAGGTCGCGGTTGTTCACGCCAATGAGTGTGGGGTTCAGCTTCAGCGCCCGTTCGAGTTCGGCCTCGTTGTGTACCTCCACGAGCGGCGTCATCCCAAGGTCGGTCGCGAGGGTGTGCAACTGCGCGAGTTGGGCATCTTCCAGGGCCGCCACAATCAGCAGGATGGCATCGGCACCGGCTCCGCGCGCCTCGTATACCTGGTAGGGGTCCAACATGAACTCTTTGCGCAGCAGGGGAATTTCTACCACGCGCCGAATGCGTTGCAGATACGCCAACTCGCCACGAAAAAAGCGTGAATCCGTGAGCACGGAGATCATCGCTGCGCCGTTGTTGGTGTAGGTACGCGCTAAATCCACCGGGAAGAACGGCTCCATGAGCACGCCTTTACTCGGCGAGGCGCGCTTCACCTCCGCGATGAGTGCGACCGTATCACGCGTCAACGCCTCGATGACATCGAGCGGCGGCGGGGCCAGCGCGGCAGCCTTCCGCACCTCGGCGAATGAGACCGCCGCGCGTGTGATGTTGATCTCGCGCAGCTTGTGCGCCATGATTTTATCGAGGATGGTGCCGGTTTCGACGTATCTCATGATGCGTAGCCCTGCGATTTCTCAATGAGCGCATCCAGCTTGCCAAGGGCCGCACCACTATCGAGTGTTTGCTCAGCGAGTTTCACCCCGCCGGGAATGTCGTTGGCCTTACCCCCGACGACCAACGCCGCGCCGGCGTTCAGCAACACGACATCGCGCTTGGGGCCGCGCACACTGCCATCGAGCACGCCGCGCAGAATCTCGGCGTTTTTGGCTGGTTCGCCACCAAGCAGATCGGCGATGTTCGCGCCGTCGAAGCCAAGCTTGAGCGGGTCAAGTTCGTAGGTCGAGACTTTGCCGTCGCGGAAGTGGCTGACCTTGTTCGGCCCGGTCGTGGTGAGTTCATCGAGGCCGCCGTAGCCGTTCACCACCATCGCGTTGATGGCACCGAGTTGGCCGAGCGTACCTGCAAGCATATCGGTGAGGTCCGCCGCGAAGACGCCCATGAGCTGCCGTTTGGCCCCGGCGGGGTTCGTCAGCGGGCCGAGGATGTTGAACATCGTGCGGACGGCGAGTTCCTTGCGCGGTGCCGCGACGTGCTTCATCGCCGGGTGCAATGCCCGTGCGAACAAAAAGCCGATGCCGACCTCATCCACACACGCGCCGACCTGCTGCGGCGTGACATCGATGTTCACCCCAAGCGCTTCGAGCACATCGGCGCTGCCGCTTTTGCTGGTCGCGGCGCGGTTGCCGTGCTTCGCCACGGGGACGCCCGCCCCGGCTGCAACGAACGCGACCGTCGTGCTAATGTTGAACGTACCGGACTTGTCGCCGCCGGTACCGCACGTGTCGAGCAGGGCATCCTGCGAGACGGTCACCGGGACGTTGTGCGCATTGGCGCGCATCGCCCGCGCGCTGCCGGTGATTTCGTCCTGCGTTTCGCCCTTCATGCGCAGGCCCATGAGGTATGCGCCGATTTGCGCGTGGGTGGCCTCCCCGGCCATGATCTGATTCATCACCGCTTCGGCTTCCTCGGTTTGCAGGTGCCCGAAGCGCCCCAGCAAATCCACCGCGCGCTGAATGGTAATTTCTGACATAAGGTCCCTTCTCAGTATATATGTTTGGTTGCGGGCGAGCTGCACTTCGTCTCGCCTGCGCCCCTACCGGTTGTGTCTATTCTCAGGTGAAGTTGTTCCACCCTGTTTGTGTTCGTTTTTACGGGCGAGGCTCGTCGATCTCGCCTACGCCCCTACCGATTGTGTCTATTCTCAGGTCAAGCGGTTTCAACCTGTTTGTGTTTGGTCGCGATTTGCGCTGAGCAGGACGTTTCGCCGAAGACCTTACTTACCCCGTGCGCCCCAGCCGATCCTTGCGGCGCTGCTCGTCGACCCGCTTACGCAGTTTTTCCACGGTGAGCGGGGGCGCGACGCGGTGCACCATGCTATGGCAGTTCGAGCAGATGAGCACGATCGACTCGCGGCTGTTGTAGGCTTCGTCGTCCATCTCAGACATCGGCTTGAGGTGGTGCGCCTCGATGAAGCCCTCGCCGATTTTGCCGTAGAAGGCCGCGAAGTCGAAGCCACACACTTCGCACGCGAGATGCCCGTGCAGCGCGCGTTGCGCCGCCTTCACATCATCGACGAGCTTGCGATTGCGCGTGCGGGTGCGCTGCTGCCGAACCACCGCGCGCCCCTCCTGATACACCGCAAACTCGCCACCGAACTCGATACCCTCCACCGCGTGAGCGGGCGGGCTGGCCCAGAGTTCATCGAGCATGGCGGCGGTTTCGTCGGTGAGCAGGCGTAAACTGCCCAGCGAGGCCCGCTTCGCGTTGCCGTATTCATCGAGCTTTAGGCGCGTATTCCGCGATTGAAAACGAAGGTCGGCGACACGGTCCAGTTCACTCAGGTTGATCAGCGTGAGTGGTTCCTGGGTGCCAGGTGCCGCAACAGCGTAGAACCGCTTCCCCTGCCAGATGTCGTGCTTGCCGAAGCGTGCTTCGCCACCCCACGCGCCGAGCACCTCGCCCACCTGTAACCGCCCCGCGAGGAGCAAATCGCCACCCCGCAGTGTGACCAACCACAGCACATCCTTCGCTTGGAGCTTGCCCAGCCGCGCCCCACCGACGTGGTCCAACGGCTCGCCGTAGAAGTGATATTCCACGAGGTCGTAGTGGCAGTAAAATAGGTAGTTCATGGTTGCTAAGTGCCCGGCTAACGTTTGCGTTTATTAACTCTACGCCGGGACGACCGCGCTTTCAAGGAAGTTTTGCAGGATGCGCGGCCCATATTCCGTGAGAATACTCTCGGGATGGAACTGCACACCCAGCACCGGGTGTTCCGTGTGACGAAACGCCATGATCTCGCCGGTATCGGCACGGGCGATGATCTTCAGCGACTTCGGCAGGGAATCCTCCTGCACGATGAGGCTGTGATAGCGCGTCGCCACGAACGGGTTAGGCACGCCCGCGAAGATGGGATCGCCGGTGTGGCTGACCATGCTCGTTTTGCCGTGCATCAACCGCCCGGCGCGGACGACAACGCCGCCGTAGGCCTGGCCGATGCTCTGGTGACCTAGGCACACGCCGAGCAGCGGCACACTCGCGCCGAACTCACGGATGACATCCAGCGAGATGCCGGCGTCGTCCGGGTCGCCGGGGCCGGGCGAGATGACGATGCGTGACGGGTTCAGGTCGCGGATTTCGTCCAGTGTCATTTGGTCGTTGCGCGCAACGCACAGTTCCGCACCCAGTTCGCCCAATTGCTGGACGAGGTTGTAGGTAAAGGAATCGTAATTGTCGATGACCAGGATCATGCTTTCGTTCCTCAATATTTTCTCATCACCGGGTGTCGTGTTTTTTCTTTTTTCGGGCGAGGCTCACTACGTCTCGCCTGCGCCCCTACTCACCTCTG
>CAYSVE010000217.1:0-8628 GCA_964434365.1 uncultured Anaerolineaceae bacterium
CACCGTGCGCTTCGTCGCGCGCTTTCGCGATAGCGCGAGCAACCGCATCGGCGCGGTGACGGTTATCCAACCTGCCCCTGTGCCCGACTACGCGCTCAATCGCGAGCCAGACGGCAGCGGCGGCAATGTCACATTCGGCGCGACGGTGACGGTGATCGAAGCGAGTGGCAGTGCGGCCCTCATCGAGGTGCGTAATGGCGTCCGCGAGACGTTGTATCTGCTGGCCGGGTCACAGTTGCGGGGGACCCCCCTTTTCCGTGGCGACCCGCTCACCGTCGAAGCGACCGACCACACCAGCGAGACGTTTTACGGGCCGCGTACGCTGGTCTTCGACCTACCCGCCCTGGCCGACACCGAAGAGGCGCAAAATCTCGCGATATTCGAGTTGTTGCGGCGCCGCACTCCCCGAGGCACGGTCCGTGAGATGACACTCGACCGCGCCGATGCTGGATCGCTGAACCTGTTCGACCGGGTGCGCATCGCCGATTCGCAGACGGGCCACATGGGAGATTGCCTCATCGTCGGCGAGGCGCACGATGTGACTGCGGGCGGTTATCGTCACCGCGTGACGTGGACGCTGGAGCCGGTGAACCCGGGGCAGTTTTGGCTGTTGGGCACTTCACTGCTCGGCGTCGAAACCGGGCTGGCGTATTGATGCCTACATAGGGGGCTATGGCGGATGTTGTCCGCAACGTCTGCCGAACAATCGACATCCATTCACATGCGAGCAAGACAAGAATAGAAAGGACACACAGATGGCTGTATGGACCACCCCACGGACGTGGGCCACGGGGGAACTCGTGACCGCGACCCTGCTCAACGAGGAGCTTCGCGATAAGTTCGAGGCGCTGCGCACCCCGCCCACCGTCACGCTGGTCACGACCTCGAACCTGACCACCTCGTCGACGACCTTCGTCGATGTCTCGGCGACGCAACTTTCCCTCGACATCACAACCACCGGGGCCGACCTGCTGGTGGGCTTCTTCGGCGACCTCATCGAAAACAGCGCTTTCCTCGATGTGTCGCTCGATGGCACACGCATCGGCGATACGACCAACGGCATTATGCGGGGGCTTAACCATGTGAGTTTTGTGCTGCCCGTCACCGGGGTGAGCGCCGCCGCGCATACCCTGCGCCTATCGTGGAAGCGCGATACGTTCTTTAGCACCGACGCCGAACTGCGCGCCGGGGCGACATTCTGGGTGCGGGAGTTTAGCTAGGGGCCACCGCGGCTTGCCGCAATTTTTTCGCGCGCTTCGTCGACACTCGCGGTTTCGATGACTTGCGTGTTCAACAGGGCCGGCACTACCCGCTGCAATAATTCGATGAGCACGGGCAGCAACGGCCCTGGTTGTACCAGGTAAATCGTGCCGAGGTTATCGCCAACCCGCTCGCGGATGAGGTGCGCGCGGCTGAGCAACCCGGGGGGCATGGAGTTGCTGGCGGTAAAGTCGGCAATGGCAACGATGGTGTGGGACTGTGCGCTCGTTATTGCATACATGGTGTCGATTTCGTCGACGAGGTCGGCAATCGTCCACGGAGAGGTGAATTGAATCCAGAAAATCGTTTTCGCCTCATCATCCCACTGATAGCTAATGCTCAAGTGCTAATCTCTTTCCTCGTTGCATTGTTTGGTGTTGGTTTGGTTATCCTAAATCAATACTATGTTACCATATCTGCGCCGAACATTTCGGAACCTTAAGTTGTTTTTTATACTTTTCAGCGCTTGGCGGGTCGCGTAAAATGCGGCCTCCCAACTACCGATACCCCCCATGTTATAATTGCGGTTGATTACTGGACGAGGTTAGCATGCAGATTAAACGCGATTACTCCAAGCCGTTCTTCAGTAAGGGGCACCGCCGCGGTGGTAGCGGGCGGTTTTTCCTCAGCTATGTGCTGTTCCTGGGGACGTTCGTGATGTTCGTGTATATGCAATTCGATAGCCTGCAACTCGCAGCGCTGGATGCGGTGGGGGCCGCGCCTACGGCAACACCATACGCGAGCGAAGTCGCGGGCGAAGGCTACAACTATTTTCTGGCGGGCGACCTAGACGGCGCTGCCGAGATGTACCGGCAGGCGGTGCAGCAACAACCGAATAATGTCGGCTATTTGTACGAGTACGGGCGCACACTCATCGAACTAGACCGCGCCGAGGAGGCCCTCACCTACGGCGACCGCGCCATCGAGGCGAACCCCAACGACGCGCGCGGCTACGCGCTCAAGGCGAAGGCACTGGTGTGGCTGGGTCGCCCGGCGGAGGCTGTCCCTGTGGGTGTGAGTGGGCTGGAGGTCAACCCGAACTTCGCGCCCATCTATGCGGCGCTGGCGCGGGCCTACACCAATGTCGGGCGCTACCAGGAGGGATTGCGCAACGGCGAAACGGCCATCGAAATGGACCCGATGGACGCCGACGCGCACCGTAGCTACGCCTACGCATTGATGTTCGTCGGCGACCGCATTTCGGCCATCGACCAACTGGAACAGGCCATCGCCATCAACCCCAACCTCACCGACACGTACTTCGAGCTGGCGGTGAATTACCTCTCGCTAGACCGCGACGCGCTGGCCATCGCCACGTACGAGCGCGTGCTGAGCCTTGAGCCGCGCAACGCGCGCGCTTACCTGCGCCTGTGCGAGAGCTACTTCAAGGTAGGGCAAAACCAACAGGCCGAAAACTACTGCTCCGACGCGCTGAACATCGACCCGACGTATCCGCAGGCGTGGCGACAGATCGGCATGGTGCAGTATAACCGCCGTAACTACGAGGGCGCGATCAACAGCTTCGAGGCGTGTGTGGAAAACGGCGGCGACGAAATCCAGTGCTGGTACCTGCGCGGGCTGGCGCACTACTACCTCAACGAGTGCGATACCGCGTGGACCGTGCTCACCGACAGCCTTGCCCGTGCGAACACCCTCGTCGACCCCGGCCCGGTGGCCGATGCCATCCGCGAGGGGCTACGCCTGACGACCGTCAGTTGTGCGGGCTATAGCGGTCGCGCGCTACCGACGGACATCCCACCCACACCGATACCCCCCACACCGATTGGGGGCATTTAGCCGATGTATTTGCGTACACCCAAGCGATACAGCGCCAACCGTCGGCGCAGGCATCTGTTTAACTTCAGGTGGCTGTGGTTGTGGGTGATAACACCGCTGGTGGCGTTCGGTGGATTGTACCTGTACCGCAATCGCGATATGTACGCGCCGATGGTGAGCACTACGGTGGAACAGGCCGTTAGCGACGCCATGCAGGGCATGAGCACGATGGCCGCGCCCACACCCACTGCCACCGCCGACCCGGCCAACCGGCTCTCGATTGCAGCGGGTAACTGGCAAATCGGGCGTTTGGAAGACGCACTCGCCGAGTACCGCATCGTGATCGACGCGGTGCCGAACGACGTGAGCACCCACTTCAATTTTACGTTTAGCCTCATCATGGAGGGGCTGACGGATGAAGCGCTCGTTGCTGCCGAGAACACCGTCACCGCCGACCCGTTTTCATCGGATGCGTGGGCGATACTCGCGCTGGCACAGGTGCGCGCGGGCCGTCCCACCGAGGCGATTCCGCATGCGCTATATGCACTTGAACTGGACCCGAACAATGCCCGCGCGCTGGCCTACCTCGCCGAGGCTTACCTCGACACAAACCAGCCAGACCGCGCCGAGAACACCGTCGAGCAGGCGCTTGCGCTAAACCCCGATAGCGCCGACGCTCACTACGCGCGCGGTCTCGTGAACTGGCTGGCAAACTTCGACTTGGAGACGGCCCGTAACGACTTCGAGACCGCCTATCGCATCATGCCGCAGATGATCTCTGCGGCCATCAACATGGCCGTGCTCGAAGCCTCGCTCGGCGAGCCACAGGACGGGATCGACGCGCTGGTGGGCTTGCTAGAAGTGAATCCGCAGAATACGACCGCGCTGTATTGGATCGGCCTGTTTTACAACCGCGACATCGGCAACCCGGAGCGTGCCGGGGACTATCTTCAGCGCTGCGTGGGTGTCGACCCGCGGAACATCACCTGCAACTACTACTACGGGCGTATCCTCATGCGCTTGCAGCAATACGATCAGGCGTTGGAGCGTTTCGTCATCGCAGTCGAGGCTGGGAGCACGAACGGCTACCACTACTGGTGGGCGGGGCAGGCCCACATCGTGCTGGGGAACTGCCCCGCAGCCCTCAATTACCTCAACCCTGGGGTGATCCTCGCCGAAGAGGCTGAAGATCAGGCTTTGTTGGATAGCTACCGCGTTTCCTTCAACGACTGTCGCGCGTTCGTCGGCTCGTTGGAAGATGACGCCACCCCAACACCGGAACTGACCCCTGAAGCGGAAATCGGTGAGGGCGAGGGCAGCGACGTAGACGTAGGTGACGCTGTGCCGCCTGTCGAGCTTGAGGACGGGGGTGAGGAACCGGCGGTCGAACCGAATGCGTAGCCGCGAGTGATGTTGTGTGGGGGCGTAGGCGACACGGAGTGAGCCTCGCCCACCCCGGTGACAATTGGATGTATTGAAAACCTCACGCCGACGGCGCATAATCGAGGGCGTTGAAAGCCACCCCAGGGAAGAGAAACCGATGACCGACATCAAAGTTGTGAACTTGCAGCACAAGCTCGCCCAGTTCACCGAGCAATGGACACCAAAAATCGTCGGGCAGGTCAACGACACCCACGTGAAAATCGCCAAGGTGCAGGGCGAGTTCGACTGGCACCACCACGAACACGAAGATGAGATGTTCCTCGTCGTCAGCGGTACGCTGACGATTTTGCTGCCCGACGGCGAACTGACGGTCAACCCCGGCGAGTTCACGATTATTCCGCGCGGTGTCGAGCACAAGCCCGTCGCCGATGAGGAATGCGCCATCCTGATGATCGAACCGGCAGGGACGATTAACACGGGGAACCTCGTCGAGCACGACAAGACCGTCGCAGACCCGGAGCGCATCTAACATGATGATTCGCCTGCTGGGACTCATCGTGGTGTACATGGCGGGGATTTTCGGGTGGGTAGGTTACCAACTCGGCACGAAGAATCCGCGCGCGGCGCTAAAGGCGCACAAAAACGAGGCCCCGGCGGGCGAAACCTTCCGTAGTGTCACCGAGCACGACGCCTATACGGTTACACATGTGGTGGTCGATGGCATCGAGCGGGTGACATACACACCCAAGGACGGCAAGCACGACACGCCCATCGTCTTCCAGCATGGGATGTTCCACACAGCGTGGTGCTGGGGGTGGTGGCAGGCCGCCCTAGCCGAACGCGGCTGGGAAAGCCACGCCCACAGCCTGCCCGGCCACGGGAAAAGCCCGTTGCAGCGGCGCATTATGCTGTGCACCCTCGACTATTACCTAGGCTTCGTTGCGGCGGAAATCGAGCGGATGCCGAGAAAGCCGGTTCTGGTCGGCCATAGTATGGGCGGGGCGCTCACACAGTGGTACCTCAAGTACGTGGGCGATGACCTGCCCGGTGCGGTGCTCGTTGCGCCGTGGCCGTCGCATAGTGTTATCACGCCGCAAAGTCAGTTTCGTTTTTTGCGCCGCGACCCGCTGGCCGGTGTTTTGCAGTCGATTCAGCTAACATCCAATTCGTGGATCCGCACGCCACAACGTGCCTACGACAACTTCCTTGCGCCCGGGGCGGTCGTCGATGCCGAGATGCTGCACGCTAACCTCGGCCCGGAGTCGGCGCTGATTTTGTTCCAGCACACGCCGGTCTTCTGGCAACCGCCACAGAACGTAAACACGCCGCTGATGTGGATCGCATGCGAAACCGATGTGCTCATCAGCGTGGCGGAGGAGAAGGCTTCGGCAGACTTCTACGGTGCGGAATACTACCTCGCGCCCGATGCGCCCCACAACGTCATGATGGCGCACAACCACGCAGAGACGCTGCAACAAGTGGAGGCGTGGCTGACGCGCACCGTTTGACACACCCCCAACTGAATAAGTAAACTCTGCGCACTTTGAACAACTGCCACACCGGGTAGGGTCAGCCAGGCGTGCCACGTGGCTTCGGCAACGTCTTAGGTTTGTCTATTTCCTACCGTGCCCGAACACGGACCAACCCAATGTGCGATTTGCATACCCCATGTGGCCTTTATTACGAAAGGAACTTCATGTACTCAACCGATGTTTTGCAGGGCAAAGTTGCGCTGGTAACCGGGGCAAGCAAGGGCATTGGCCGTGCCGGGGCGCTCGAACTTGCGCGGGCCGGTGCCCATGTGGTGGTCACCGCACGCAGTGAGGATATGCTCAATACGCTGGCCGAAGAAGTGGCCGCGCTGGGCACGGGTGCCGAAGCGCTCGCCGTCCCCGCAGACCTCACGCACGAGGCCGAGGTCGACCGGCTGAAGCAAGCCGCCCTCGCAAAGTTCCCACAGGTGGATATTCTCGTCAACAACACGGGCGGTGGCAAAAATGGCACCGTGGCCGATCTCACCACCGCGGACTTCGACTGGATGATGAGCACCAATGTGCGCACCATGTGGCTGTGCACGAAGGCCTTCTACCCACCGATGGCCGAGCGCCGTGACGGCGCGGTCATCTTTGTGGGCAGCGTGGCGGGGCTGGGCGGCCTCCCTGGCGAAACGATTTACTGTGCCAGCAAGCACGCCATGCAGGGCTTCGCCGAGGCGCTGGACTACGAAGCGCGCGAGAACAACGTCCGCGTAAGCGTGATTGCACCCGGCGGTGTAAAAACGCACTTCGGCTTCGATAGCGGTACCCGCACCCCCGGCGACCCGCGCCACGACGACTTCCTGACCCCCGAAGAGATCGGCAATGCTATTGTTTACGCCGCAGCCCAACCGGCACATGGTCGCATCTTTTTGCTGGCCATGCGCCCGATGATCGAGGAGATTTAGAAAAATGAACAACTTATTCGATTTGACCGACCGCGTCGCCATCGTCACTGGCGCGGGGCGCGGCATTGGCCGCGAAATTGCACGCACCTTGCACGGCGCAGGCGCGAAAGTCGTGATCGCCGAGTTCGACGAGGCCACCGGGGCCGACGCCGCCCAGGAACTCGACGGCACCGCGATCCAAACCGATGTCACCGACCCGGCCAGCGTCAACGCGATGGTGTCCCAAGCAATCGAGACCTACGGCAAGGTGGACATCCTCGTGAACAACGCGGGCATCGCGCGCAATGCCCCCGGCGAGAGCATGAGTGACAAAGATTGGCTGGACGTCATCAACATTAACCTCAACGGCGTGTACTGGTGCTGCCGGGCGGTGGCCCAGCCCATGCTAAGCGCGGGCAAAGGCAGCATCGTCAGCATCGCGTCGATGAGTGGGCACATCAGTAATTGGCCGCAGCCGCAATCGGCATACAATGCCAGTAAGGCCGCTGTGATTATGTTGACGAAATCGCTCGCGGGCGAGTGGGCGACGCGCGGCGTGCGCGTGAACTGTGTGTCGCCGGGGTACATCGGCACCGATATGGTGCAGGCTGCGCTGGACAGGATGCCGGACTGGCGCGATACCTGGCTGGATCGCACGCCGATGAACCGCATGGGCACACCGAGCGAGGTGGCCCACGCGGTGTGGTACCTCGCCAGCGATGCCGCCAGCTACGCCACCGGCACCGATCTTATCGTCGACGGCGGCTATACCTCCTGGTAACAGAAAGACCAAACCACCGATGGATATTCTCACCTTTGGCGAGGCGCTTGTCGAAATCATGCGCACCGGCGTCGACCAACCCCTCAACCGGCCCGGCCCGTTTACTGGGCCGTACCCGAGCGGTGCGCCGTTCATCTTCGCGGTGCAGGCCGCTCGCCTTGGGGCGAAGGTGGGGGCCATCGGTTCGGTGGGGGTGGACGCGTTCGGCGAGTGTCTCATCAACCAGCTAGAAGCCGACTTCGTCGACTACAGCGGGGTGCGGCGGCTCTCGCATAAGGCGACCGGGGCGGCGTTCATTTCGTACAACGGCGACGGCACGCGCGACTTCGTGTTCAACCTGGGGGCCGGGGCCGAACTCTCGCCGACGATGCTCCACCCGGGGCAGTTCGAAAATGTGCGCTGCCTACATATCATGGGCAGTACGCTCTCGTTACACGATGAGGCGCGTAAAACCGGCCTAACGGCGATGCAACTGGCGCGTAAAAACGGCGTCATCGTCAGCTTCGACCCGAACCTGCGCGAAGAGCTGCTGCCCGTCGAGGCGGCGCGCGAGGCCTTTCGTCCCTTCCTCGAAGAAGCCGACATTATCCTGCCCACCGACGAGGAGATCATGCTGCTGATGAGTGCATCGAGCGTGGAGCGGGCCGTGGGCGCACTGCGAGCAATGAAGCCCGAGCGCGTGATCGTGGTGACGCAAGGGCCGCAGGGGTGCACCGTCTACACCGGGCGCGAGACAACCCGCGTGCCCGGTTACCCCGTTCGGCAGGTCGACCCGACGGGCGCGGGCGATTGCTTCGATGCCGGGTTCTTGGTGCAGTTCCTCAACGGGGCCGCGCCAGACCGCGCGGCGCGCTTCGCGAATGCGTGTGGCGCGCTGGCCGTCACCGAACAGGGGCCGATGGCCGGGGCCTTTAACCTCTCCGAGGTGCGCATCTTCATGGAAAGCCACCGCTAGCCAATGCGGGCGGGCGCATGTCGTGTGTCGCTCGCCCGAAATTTACCCCGC
>CAYSVE010000218.1:0-8567 GCA_964434365.1 uncultured Anaerolineaceae bacterium
CACATACACCTCGAATAGCGGAATCACTTCCTCTTCCACGCACAGCACCTCACCGACGAAGATAAGGTTGATGTTGCTGATGTCGTTGATGTCGGCGATTTCGGCAAGCGTGATGTTATTGAAGGCTGCAATGCGGAACAACGTATCGCCAGGGCGAACGGTGTAAAACTCCTGGCAAACGGTCTCGGTGGCTTGCTGGGCGAAGGCCACCGCCGGGGCCAGCATCAGCAGCAGCGCGAGGACAAGCAGGGCGCGTTTCATGGTTGGGCAATCCTTTGTGATGAGCCAAAACGATACCACATTGTAGCCACAATCCTTTTTTTGCGCTTGTGGTTCTAGCGGTTGCCTAACGTCAGCAGCGCGAGCGCCATGCAGTTGGCCCACGGCAACACCTTGAATTCACCGTTTAGCAGTGCGGCTTGCACCTCGTCACGGTTGAGTAGCAGCATCTCCTGCTCTTCGAGGTCGTCGGCGTCGGGGGCGGTTTTGCGCGTCGCGCCGGTGGCGAGGTAGGCATAGGCTGTGCCGCAACCCCGGTTTCCATCGACCGGCCACCCGCCGAGGTATTCCCACGTGGGTGCCTCGTAGCCGGTTTCTTCGAGCAGTTCGCGTTTCGCCGCGAGCAGCACATCCTCGCCCGGCTCCAAATACCCGCCTACCGGTGCCAGCGCCGTGCCCTCGACGGCGTACTTCGTCTGCCGAAAGCACAGAAAGTTGCCCTCTTCGGTGATCGCGACAACGTTCACGAAGTCTGGCGTGACGACCCACTGCCAGTCGGGGATGACCGTGCCGTCCGGTAGTTTGACGGCGTGCTGCTCCACCTTCAGGAACTTGCCCTTATCGAGCACCACCTCGCGCGATTGCGTTTTCCAGGGTTGCATGGCGTCTCCTTCGGTCAACGGTTCGTCACCACACCCGGCAGACGAGACCCTTGAGGTACTCGCCTTCGGGGAAGGTGAGTGCGACGGGGTGGTCATCGCCCGCACGCAAATGGCGGATAATCTGCGCATCGCGGCGGCTATCGGCCAGGGCACCGAACACAATTTTCTGGAACAGGTCGGGGTCGATGGCTCCGCTACACGAGAACGTGTACAGGTAGCCGCCGGGTTTCACACATTGGAAGGCGTGCAGGTTGATGTCCTTGTAACCCCGCGCGGCGGCCTCCACCTGTTTCTGCGACTGCGCAAACTTCGGCGGGTCCAGCACGACGACATCGAACTGCTTGCCCTCGGCGGCGTAATCGCGCAGCAACTCGAACACATCGGCCTGAATGAACTCGGCGCGCTCGGTCGGCAGGTCGTTCGCCTCCACCGTTTCCTCCGCGATTTCCAGCGCGGGCATGCTGCTATCCACATTGGTGACGTGCGCCACACCCGCCGCCAGCGCATACAGGCCAAAGCCGCCCGTATAGCTGAACAGATTCAGCACGGTGCGCTCGTCTTCCTCGGTCTCGTCGCCTGTGAGGTAAATGTGGTCGTGCAGCCAGCCCCGGCTCTCGCGTTGGTCCAGGTAGAAGCCGGTCTTCTGCCCCTCGCGGATGTTCACCGGGAACTGCAACGAGTTCTCGTCGATTTCGACGACCTCGGGCGGTTCTTCACCCCACAGCACGCCGGTTTCGTGGCGTAGCCCTTCCAGTTGCCGCACATCGACATCGCTGCGCTCGTATACGCCCTCGGGATTCAACATGTCGGCAAGAGTTTCCGCGAGCATCGTTTTGCGCGCGTCGATGCCCAGCGTGAGGGCCTGCATCACCAACCAGTCGCCGTAGCGGTCCACGACGAGGCCGGGTAGGTAATCGTTCTCCCCATGAACGAGGCGCACGGCGTTCTGCACACCTGTGCCCCACTCCTGCTGTTGAATCATGCGCCCGCCGATGGCGCGCTGTAGGCGTCGCCGCCAGAACGCCTCATCGATGGCTTCGTCTGCGTCCCAGCTTAGCAGGCGCACCACAATCTGCGATTGCGGGTTGTAGTACCCGCGCGCAAGGAATGCGCCGTCGTGCGCCACGACCTGCACCACATCTGCGGGTTGTGGTGCGTGGTCGACAAACTGAACCGACCCGCTGAAAACCCACGGGTGCTTGTTCAAAATCGGTTTTTCGCGGCCTCGTTTGATGACGACCACGCCTTCAGTCATGCGTTGCTCCGATCAATTCTCGCAGTTGCGCTTCGTCGATGACCGGCACCGCCAGCTTCTCGGCTTTCGCGAGCTTGCTGCCTGCGGCCTCGCCTGCCACGAGGTAACTCGTTTTCTTGCTCACGCTGCTCGTCACGCGCCCACCGTGCTGTTCGATGAGGTCGCTCGCTGCGTCGCGGCTGAGGGTTGGCAGGGTGCCAGTGAGCACGAAGGTTAACCCCTCCAGGGCGTTGCTCGCCAGGGTTTGTTGCTCTGCCTGTGTGCGGACGCCCGCCGCGCGCATTTTTTCCAGCACGCGTTGGTTGTGCTCCGCCGCGAACCACGCGACGACGTTCTCCGCGATTTTCGGGCCGATGCCGTCGATTTCCACGAGTTCTTCGGCAGTGGCACCCGCGATGGTATCGAGCGACGGAAAGTGCGACACGATGAGGGTACTCACGGTGCCGCCCACGCCATCGATGCCCAGCGCGGTGAGGATTTGCGTCAGGGGCCGGTGCTTGGCCGCCGCAATAGCCGCCAGGGTGTTATCGACCTTTTTCTGCGCGAAGCCTTCGAGTTCGATGAGCGCATCCTCGGTGAGGGTGAACAGGTCGGCCTCGTCGGCGATGAGGCCCGCATCGAGCAGGGTGCGCACGGTTTGCGTACCCAACCCGTCGATGTCCAGCGCGCCCTTACTCACGAAAAAGTCGACCTGCCGGAAAACCCGCTCCGGGCAATCGGGGTTGGGGCAATAGTAATCGACCGCGTCCTGGCCGCGCACGAGCACGTCGTCGCTGAACGGGCACTTCTCCGGCGGCTGAATCGGCGCCTCGTCGCCGTCGCGTGCCTCGACGACCGGCCCGATGACATACGGAATCACATCGCCGCTGCGCTTGATGACGACCCGGTCGCCCACGCGGATGTCCAGCTTCGTCACGAAATCGTAGTTGTGCAACGTTGCGTTGCTCACCGTCACGCCGCCGACGAACACGGGTTCCAATTGTGCAGTGGGGACGACGCGACCCGTACGCCCCACGCCGACCGTCACCCCGGTGAGGGTAGTCGTGGCCTCCTGCGCGGGGAACTTGTACGCGATGGCACCGCGCGGGTCCTTGCCGACGACGCCGAGTTCGGCGAAAGCACGCAAATCATCGACCTTCACGACCATGCCGTCGATCTCGTAATCCAGCGAATTTCGCGCTTTTTCCCACGTTGGAATTTGTTGGATAACGTCGGTTAATGTGGGATACCGCGTGATATTTGTTGGAATTGGGAAACCTATATCCCCAAGATAACCCAAAATATCCCAACGTGTTTGGAAAACTTTACCAACAATGTCCACCGCATCATAGAAGAATGCACTCAGGGGCCGCGTCGCGGTGATGCGGGAGTCTTTTTGCTTCAGTGCGCCCGAGGCGGCATTGCGTGGGTTGATGAACGGCGCTTCGTCGTTGGCGATTTGCTCCGCGTTCATTCGCTCGAAGTCGTCCTTGAGGAACAGGATTTCGCCGCGCACCACCAGCCGTCGGGGGGCCTCGGGGCCGTCTGGCGTGGCTGGTATGCGCAGCGGCACACTGTTGATCGTTCGCACATTGGGGGTCACATCGTCGCCGATTTCGCCGTTGCCACGCGTCGCGGCGCGCACGAGCACGCCGTTTTCGTATGTCAACACGATGGTGAGGCCGTCCAGCTTCGGCTCCAGCATGTAGGCGAGTTCGGTGCCCTCGGCCAACAGCTTGAGGTTGCGCTCCTCCCAGCTTTGCAGGCCCTCGGCATCGAAGGCGTTGCTCAGCGACAGAATCGGCGCGGGGTGTGGCACCTTCTCGAAGCCCTCCGAAAGGTCGTTCCCGGCGCGCTGCGTAGGGCTATCTGGCGTAATAAGGTGCGGGTGTTCTGCTTCGAGTTCGCGCAGTTCGTGGTAGAGCTTGTCGTACGCCGCGTCGCTTATGGTCGGCGCACTGCGGACGTAATACTGGTAGCTGTGGTAGTGGAGTTGTTCGCGCAGTTCGGCAGCGCGCTGTTCTAGCGTTTTGGTCATGGTCCTGGGTTCACCTCAAGGTAACTCGCAGCCCCCCAACCGACGATTTCGCGGCTGAAGGGGTCGCGGAGCCGCCACCACGTCAGGCCACCGGCCAGCGTGGGGCCTTCGATCACTTCGTAGACGGTGCCCTCCGGCGCGGCGAACAGTAGCGTGCCGCCGAGGCCGGGGTTGTTGCGAATATTGAGGCCGTTCGCCCCCACATCGACGACCTGCACCTGCGACCCAACGGCGATGATTGCTGGGGTGGGCGACAGAAAAACCGGGGCCAACGTGGGGCCTTCCAGCACGAAACTCGGTGCAGCGCCGCGTTGCTCCCCCGCGAAATCGGGCAGCAGGGTCGGCGTTGGCCCACCCTGCACCTGTATCGCCGGGGCGGCATCGGCTGGCGGGGCGAAGGCCGTCGGCGGCGCAGTGACGATCACAAAATCGACCTCGCCGGGTTCGGCGGTGTTCCCGCCCAAAAACAACACCACCGCGACGATACCCCCACTGACCCCCACCACGCACAGCAGCATCAAGCCGACGGCCCACAGCGGCGGCAAAAACGATGGCCCTTGCGGTGGCGCTTGCACCCGCTGCACGGGCGGTATCTGGTCGACGGTGTCGTCTAGGGTGCGTGTACGGTCGTCCATGCGGTGTTACTTCCCTCGGCTGCCAATCCACTCCACAAAGCGCGCCACCGGCCACGTATTGATGACCGATTCGGGACGAACCCAGCCACGACGGGCGGTGCGCACGCCGTAGTGTAGCAGGTCCATTTGGTCGATTGCATGGGCATCTGTGTCGATGCAAATGAGGATGCCGAGTTCCTGCGCGCGGCGTGCAAGCTGCGCTTCGAGGTCCAGGCGGCGCGGGTTCGCATTAATCTCCAGCGCGATGCCGCTTGCTGCCGCCGCCTCGAAAACCGCGTCCATATCGAGGTTTGCGCCCTCACGGTTGGGGATCATCTGCCCGCGCGGGTGGGCGATAAGGTCCACGTGCGGGTTTCTCACAGCGTTGATGAGCCGCTTCGTGATGACATCACGCTCCTGTTGTAGGCTCACGTGCAGCGACGCGATAACGAAATCCAGCTTTTCCAGCACATCGTCGGGGTAGTCGAGGCCGCCATCCGCGTTGATTTCCATTTCGGTGCCGTGGAACACACGGAAGTCGTCGCCCATCGCTTCGTCCACCTCGCGCACCCGCGCCTGCTGCTCCATCAGCCGTTCGATGCTGAGGCCGTTGGCAACGCCCAAACTGCGTGAATGGTCGGTGATGACGATGTACTCGCGGCCCCGGTCGCGGGCCGCCTCGGCCATCTCGCGGATGCTTGCTTTGCCGTCGCTGTAGGTGGTGTGCATGTGCAGGTCCGCGCGGATGTCTTCGACGGTGATGAGCGTCGGCAGGTCGTCCTTCTGCGCCGCTTCGATCTCGCCCCAGTCCTCGCGAATTTCCGGTGGAATCCACGGCAGCCCGATGGTTTCGTAGACGGTCTCTTCCGTCGCGCAAGTGACCGCCGCATCTTCTAGCAATTCGCCGTTGTCATCGACTGGCGTAAGGGCATGTTCGTTGAGGCTGTACCCGGCTTCTAGCGCGAGGTTGCGCAGGCGAATGTTGTGCTGCTGGCTCCCGCTGAAGTACTGCAAGGCCGTGCCATAACGCGCCTCCGGCAGCACACGCACATCGACCTGTAAGCCGCTGTGGAGTTCAATAGAGCTTTTTGTGGGTCCGTGGCCCAGCACCCTCGCCACTTGCTCCATCGCGACGAAGGTATCCATAATCGGCGCGGCGTCATCGCTCGCGATGAGGATGTCCACATCGCCGATGGTCGGGCGTCCACGCCGAATGCTGCCCGCGATTTCACCTTTCATGCTCTGCGGCAGCGCCAGCAGCGTATCGAGGATAGCCTGTGCGGCGGGCAGCGCGTCACCGAGGGGGGTGCGCCCGGTTTGCCGCGCCAACGCCTCAATGCCGTCGAGGATTTTCTGCTCGCTTTTCGCGCCCATGCCACTCAGTTCGCGCAGCTTCTGGTTTTCGGCGGCCTCTTTAAGTTCTGCCAATGTGGTGATGTCCAACTCATCCCAGAACAGCTTGGCCTTCTTCGGCCCCACGCCATTAATACGCATGATGTCCAGGATGGTGACCGGCACTTCATCCTTCAACCGCTCGTAGAACGCCAGCTTGCCGGTATCCAGTATTTCGACGATCTTCTCCTCTAGCGTTTTGCCCACGCCGGGGATGTCCGTCAGCTTGCCCTCCGCGTGCAGGGCAGCGAGGTCGCGCGGTTGTTCGAGGATCGATTCGCTCACGCGGCGGTAGCTCAGCACGCGGTGGATAATTTCACCTTTAACTTGTAGCAGGTCTGCAACATTGCCGAAGATGTCGGCGATTTCCTTGTTCGTCAACGCTTGCCCTTCACACTCTCACGATGCGCACTTTTGTTCGGTTATTATACCACATTTCGTAAATCGAATTGCTTGACACGCCGCTTATTTGTCGTTAAGCTGTTCGCAAATCGAATACCAACCAAAAACGTTGATCTGGAAGAGTACACACCCCATCGGTGTCGCAGAGAGCCGCCGGAAGCTGGGAAGGCGGTACACGCGAGGGTGTGGAATGGGCCAGTGAGTTGCAACGGCGAACCGCGATACGCGCAGTAGCCCGCGTCGGCAGCGCACCGTGACCAAAGCGCAGCGCATACGATGCCACGACATCCGTGCGTGACGAGCGCGCGATGGCAACCCCATCGCGAAGCAAGGTGGCACCGCGAGAGAGTGAACATTCCCTCGTCCTTGTATAAGGGCGGGGGTTTTTTGTTTTTAAGGAGTTGTGAGCATGGCTTTTTCGCCGTCAGTAGCACAGGTGGTCGCCACGCCCAACCGGGCGACGGTCCACGAATTATTTGCGCAGGGGGCGCGTGTGCCAGTGTATCGCACGCTGCTCGCCGATTTGGAGACGCCGGTATCGGTCTTCCTCAAGCTAACCCAGGCCGGAGAAAACGCCTTCATGCTAGAAAGCGTCGAGGGCGGCGAGCAGGTCGGGCGCTACTCATTTTTGGGTGTGAACCCGCGCGCGGTGTTGGTCGTACGTGGGCGCGAACTCACACATACGCAGGACGGCGAGACGACCGTCCGCCAATTGCAAGACGGCGAGGACCCGCTGCACATCGTGCGCGACGCCTTCGGCGATGCCGACACCGTGACGCTGCCAGGGTTGCCGCGCTTCATCGGCGGGGCGGTAGGCTACATCAGCTACGATGTGGTGCGCTTCTTCGAACGACTGCCTGTAACCGCCGAGCAAACCCTCGATGTGCCGGACGCAGCCTTTATGCTGCCGGATACGCTGGTGATCTTCGATCACGCCAAGCACCAACTGAGCGTGCTCTCGAACGCCGTCAACGAAGGTGATCCAGACGCAGCGTACGATGCGGCCCTCGCGCGCATCGACGTGGTGCTGGCCGCCCTTCGGCAACCCGTTCCCGAAGTCGCCCCCAGCGGCGACCCGCTCAACGAGGCGCTTCAATCAAACGTGTCCCAGGCCCAATACGAGGAAAACGTCCGCGCGGCCAAGGAGTACATCGCAGCGGGCGATGCCTTCCAGATTGTGCTCTCGCAGCGCTTCACCCGCCGCACGAGCGCCTCACCGCTCGCGATTTATCGGGCACTCCGCGCGACGAACCCCTCGCCGTACATGTTTTTCCTCAAGTTCGGCGACGACTTCACCTTAATGGGTGCCTCGCCGGAAATGATGGTTCGCCTGGAAGATGGCGTGAGTACCATGCACCCCATCGCCGGGACGCGCCCGCGCGGCGCCACCGAAGCCGAAGATACCGCCCTCGCCGATGAACTCATCAACGACGAGAAGGAGCGCGCCGAGCACGTCATGCTCGTGGACCTGGGCCGCAACGATCTGGGCCGTGTGTGCCAGTACGGCACGGTCCATGTACCCGACATGATGTACGTGGAGCGCTTCAGCCATGTGATGCACATCGTCAGCCGGGTGGAGGGCAAAATCCGTGATGACATGAATGCCTTCGACCTGCTCCGCGCGACGTTCCCGGCGGGCACGCTCAGCGGCGCGCCGAAAGTCCGTGCGATGGAAATCATCGAGGAGCTAGAGGGTGTGCGCCGTGGGCCATACGGTGGCGCCGTCGGCTACTTCAGCTACGACGGCAGCATGGATACGTGCATCACGATACGGGCGCTGGTGATGCAGGGCGATACCGTCTCGATACAGGCGGGGGCGGGCATCGTCGCCGACAGCGACCCGACCAGCGAATTCCATGAGTGCCACAACAAAGCGCGGGCCTTGGCCGTCGCGGTGCAGTACGCCGAGCAGGGATTACTGTAACGACCGCGTATATCTTGTAGGGGCGCAGGCGATGTAAAACGAACCTCGCCCGCAATCGACACAACACCCGCAGAGGTGAGCA
>CAYSVE010000219.1:0-8552 GCA_964434365.1 uncultured Anaerolineaceae bacterium
GGGATATGTTCGGCAAGGGGACGAGCCTGCCAGACAAGACACTGCCGATCTACCACAAGCTGATCCTCGGTTGGATGCCTGCTGAGATCGAGAAGTTGGAAGCCGGCCTCGCCGATGGCAGCCTGCACCCCAACGAAGCGAAGATGCGCATGGCCCGCGAAATCGTCGCGATCTTCCACAGCCCAGAGGATGCCGAAGCCGCACAAAAACGCTGGGATGAAGTTTTCCGTAGTGGCAGTGGCGGTGTGCCAGAAGACATCGACGAGGAAGTGCTCGCCGAAGAAGAGCGCGTGCTCGATGTGCTTCGCCGCCTGAATATGGTCGGCAGCGGCAAGGAAGCCAAAAACCTGATGAAGCAGGACGGCATTCGCATGGATGACGAGCCGGTAACCGACCCCGGTGCGAGCATCACGCCGGACATGCTGCCGGTGGTATTGCAGGTCGGCAAGCGGAAGTTCGTCCGCCTGATTAAGGGCTAACTACAGCGCGCCCGTCAGTTCGATTTGATTGATGACCTGTAGGTAGTAGCCGGTCTCGCCGGTGCCAGTGAGGGCGACGAACGTGTGTCGCCCTCCGATCAGTTCTTCGTCGAATAGGTCCAGCAGGGCCGTGTCGATGTCCCCGACGGGTGTCACCAGTAAATCGGTGAAATCCGCGGCCAGGGTGAACGTCCGTGTGCCGCCAAAGCCGATTTCCGCCGCGAAAATCTGGTCGTTTACCAGCAAATCGACCGGCCCCGCGCCGGGCAGGGCGTGCAGCAGCGTCAGCCGAGACTCAGCTTCGAGCATTGGGCTGTAGTCCTCGACGAAAACCTGCACTTCGATCTCGCCGTCTGCGGCGATCAGAATTAGCGATTGCCAGCTATCTTCCGTCACCTCGATTTCGACGGGTGCGAGCAGTGCAGACTCGATCGCCTCGCCTGTCGGAACGACCGTCAGCGTGTGGGTGCCAACGGGCAACGTCGTCCACGCCGACATCGACGGAAACTCCACCCCGCCGATTTCCGCAAGGTCTCCATTGATGTACACATCGACCGTAGGCGCGGGTTCGGCAAAGTGGCCGATCCGCAAGTGTCCGGTGACTTCGGGGGCCGCTGCCGCCGTGTCTTCTTCCACCGGTTCGTCGGTGGCTTCCTCAGGGGTTGTGTCGATGGTTTCGATGGGCGTCGCAGCGAGAACAAAGGTCGCGTTTTCTTGCAAACCCACCGCCGCAATGAAATAGTGCCGGTTCGCCGCGAACTCTGCGCTGGGTAGGTCCACGAGGATGTCTTCACTATCCATTGCGGTCGTAATCATCAGGTCGTAGGTGCCGCGCTGCAAGGTGAGCGTTGAGGCTCCGTCGTTATCGCCCAGCCGACCCGGATACCCCAACCCACCGATAAGCAGGGTGTCATCGGCAACGATGTTCACCGAGCTTGCGTCGGGTATCGCATGGAAGACTGTCAGGCGGGTTTCGCGGATGTCCAATGGGCCGAAGTTCTCCTGCACGACCTGTAGCGCGAGGGTGTCGCGCCGGGTTTGCCCGATGACCGTCACGGTATACCAGCCATCGACCGCGACTTCGAGCGGTTGCGGCGAGAGCAGCGCATCGTCGCCCGCCAGCATGCCAATGTCGACTGTCCCGGCGGGGACCTCTTGCCATTCAGCTAGGGTAGGGAAGGAAATGTCGTCGGTTACGGGGGTGCCATCTAGCGTAAAGATAACATCGGGCGCGTCGACGGAAAAGTGGGCAAACCGGATGTGCGCCGTGTCTTCGCCTTGTGCCAGGGCGGTCCCTGTCGTCAGCAGCACGCTCAGTAGCAGTAGCAATCTGCGCATCGTGGGGCCTCCGCGTGTGGGCGGTGATAATGTGATTAAACAAAGTGGGGCGGTCGTAGGGCCACCCCAACACATGCCTAGGAATTCTTCTTGTCGTGGGTCCAGGTGAGGTATTCGCGGACCTGCAAGTCGGTGTTACGAATCTTCATTGCCAGGTCGGCGGCCAGGTTACGCATCAACCGGTAGCCGAGTTGCGGGTACGTATCGCACAGCAACATAAGCTTCTCGCGCGGGATGACCACGAGGCGCGTGCCGTCGTTGGAGGTCAACGCACGGGCGGAGCGCAAGCCTTCGTCTACCAACGATACCTCGCCGAAGGATTGCCCACGGCGCATGGTGGCGATAGTCTGCGGGCCGGTATCTTCTTCTTTGCCAACCATAATCGGGTTGACCTGAATTTCGATTTCGCCATCGGCAATCACAAATAGTTCATCACCAGGGGTGTTCTCCTCGAAGATGAGGTCCCCAGCGTTATACTCTTTTTCACTGCAAATCGACGCGACAAGCTCTAGCTGCGTGTTGGTAAACTCGTCGAAAATGTCAGCTTGCTTCAATACGACGACTGACATGACCTATCTCCTGCTCTGATGCGTGCCTTCTTAAGGAGAAATTGTAGCATATCTCAAGTAGAAGCGAAAACGGTGACCAATTGCTAGATTCGTACTTGTGTTACCCCATATGACCCCTTATGATACCTTTAGGGCTATATAGGAGCACGCACTGTGGCGAAAAAGCGACTAGACAACTCGGCGCAATATTTGCATGACGAACCCCTGACCTACCGAACCTGGGGTGCCGAGCATATCGACAAAGGCTCGCGCGACCAGATGAAGGCGGCGATGAGCCTGCGTATTAGCGTGGCCGGTGCCCTCATGCCCGATGCGCACGTCGGTTATGGCCTGCCTATCGGTGGGGTACTCGCGACCGAAAATGCCGTCATCCCGTATGCTGTTGGCGTCGATATTGCGTGCCGTATGCGCATGTCCATCTTCGATATGAAGCCGTACGTGCTTGGGGGGCAGTCTGGCAAGTTCGAGAACGCCCTGAAAGAGCAGACCGTCTTCGGCGCAGGCAAAACCCGGAGCGATGCCGAACACGAGGTGCTCGACGACCCCGCCTGGACCGATACGTGGCTGCTGCGTTCGCTGAAGGACAAGGCCGTCGCGCAGCTTGGCACGAGCGGCAGTGGCAACCACTTCGTGGAGTGGGGTGCGTTCGACCTTACAGACGATGACGATGTGCTCGGCCTGAAGGCGGGCACGTACCTCGCGTTGCTCTCGCACAGCGGGTCGCGCGGGCCGGGTTTCGCCATTGCGAATCACTACACCGATGTCGCGAAGAGCATCTGGCCAGACCTCGATAAGTCTGTGCAGAACCTCGCGTGGCTGCCCCTCGATACCGAAGCGGGGCAGGAGTATTGGTTGTCGATGGAGTTGGCCGGGCGCTACGCCGCCGCCAACCACGCGGTGATCCATCGCAATGTGGCGAAGGCCGTCGGCCTTAAGCCCGCTGCCACCATCGAGAACCATCACAATTTTGCGTGGCGCGAGACACTCGCCCTGCCGAATGGCGGCACCCGCGAGGTAATCGTGCATCGCAAGGGCGCGACACCCGCTGGCAAGGGCGTGATGGGCATCATCCCCGGCTCCATGGGCGACTCCGGTTATGTCGTGCGTGGGCGCGGCGTCGACGAAGCCGTGAATTCCGCCTCGCACGGGGCGGGGCGTGTGCTCAGCCGCCGCAAGGCCAAGCAGACGATCACGAAGTCTGCGGTGAAGAAGTATCTCAAGGAGCGCGGCGTCACGCTCATCGGCGGTGACCTGGACGAAGCACCGCAGGCGTACAAAAACATCGACGCCGTGATAAACGCGCAACGCGACCTGGTCGATGTGGTCGGCACGTTTTCGCCGCGCATCGTGCGCATGGATGGCAAGTAACCCATGGCCGACACCCCCTGCACCATCGACGAGTTGTTGTGCGTATGCATCGCGCGGCAGGTGCCCGACGGGGCCGTGCTGGTGCAGGGACTCAACACGCCGTTGGTGTTGGCCGGGTATATTTTGGCGCAGCGCACCCACGCTCCGACTGTGCGTTTTGCGTCGGCGGTTGCGCCGGGTCTCACGAGCACACCGCCGACGTTGGGTGTCATCACAGCCGAGGCCGGGTGGCTAAACGCCGCGCAGATGACCATCGGCTTTGCCGAAGCCGTCGGCGAGTTGTTGCCCAGTTACACCCCACTGGAGTTCTTCAGGCCCGGGCAGGTCGATATTGGAGGGAACTTCAACAACATCGCATTCGGCGCAGACCACGCCCGCCCTCGAATGCGCTTACCGGGGGCGGGGGGCATCCCCGATGTGACTGTTTACAGCGAACACGTGTACCTCTATGTGCCGCGTCACAGCCGGGTGACGTTCGTCCCCACGGCCGATTTTGTGAGTGGGCTGGGGCATTCCACCAAGCGAACGCGGGGCAGGGGGCCCCGCTACCTCGTGAGTGACCTCGGCCAGTTCGACTGGCGGGACGGCCACATGCGCCTCACGCACACCCACCCCGGCGTAACGGTACAGCGGGTGCAGGCAAAAACCGGCTTCGACTTGCACATCGCAGACGACCTCACCGAAACTACCCCGCCAACCGAAGACGAAATCGGTCTGCTGCGCGACGAAATCGACCCGCTTGGCGTGCGAAAACTGGAGACCCTCAGCGGGGCACGGCGAAAATCACGGCTCCGCGAGATTATCCGCGCGGAGGCCGAAGCGCGGTAGAATAGCGGTCATTCTGATGACCGCAAGCCACGGCATGGCGCCATGATCTTCCAACGAAAAAACAAGCTGAACACCCCCGTCAGCGACACCGACCATGTGCAGGGCCGCCTCGACGCACCGATTGTGCTCACACTTTACGGCGATTTCGAGTGCCCGTACACACGCATTGCACGCAACAACATCAAAACATGGCAGAAAAAGTTTGGCGACGACCTGACGATCGTGTATCGCCACTATCCGATGAACGATCGCCACGAGAATGCCGCCCGCGCCGCCGAAGCAGCCGAGGCCGCTGCTGCGCAAGGTAAGTTCTGGCAGATGTACGACACCCTCTTTCGATACCAGGACCGGCTGACCGACGCCGACTTAAGCCGCTACGCTATCCAACTCGACCTCGACACGGCACAGTTCGAGGCCGAAATGGCCGCAAATCGGTACACAGCAAAAATCGAGGACCAGCACGCCGACGCCGAAAAGAGCGGTGTGCACATCACACCCACATTCTTCGTCAATGGCACGAAGCGCAAAGGCTTCCACGACGAGAATATTCTGCCGCACCTCGAAGATGTGCTTAAAGGCTGATGCGCCACGCACCGATATTTCGGAAACGGTCCGCCGGGGTGCCCATGAAACCTAACTGCACGCCCTCTACGCGATCGCTGACGACGTAGGTAAACAACGGATAGAACAGCGGCAGCGCCACGGCGCGCTCCACAAACTCACGTTGGAACTCGTCGTAGTGCTCTGCCCGGTTGATGCCGTTGGCGTCGCGGCGGGCGCGTTCGAGGGTTTCGCTGATGCGCCGGTCATCGACCTGCGCGAAATTGTTGCCGTCGGGGAATTGCCCCTGATGCCAGAATCCGTACACATCGGGGTCGGCGCTGCTGCCGAGGTTTAGTTCCACGATAGCCGTGTCGAAGTCGGCGTTTTCGAGGCGTTGGCGATACGTCACCGCGTCAACGGCATCGACGGTGACATCGAGGTTGAACAACGACCACTGATCGGCGATTTCCTGTGCGACCTGTATCAGCGCAGCGTCCTCAGGCGTCATAATGCTAAACGTCAGCAATATGGGTACCTCGGTCGGCGCAGGGGTGACGTTCGGGTCGGCGTCTTCGGGGTCGGCGGCCTCTTGTTGCGGTGCCGGGATGCTGGCCGACTCTAGCAGAAATTGGGCCTGCGCCGGGTTGTGCTCTGGCCAGGGCAGCGACGACGCATAAGCCCACGAGCCAGGGAACAGCGGGCTATCGGCCTCGACCGCGAGGTTGGGCAAATTACGCTGTATCACCGACGAGCGTTCGATCCCAGTTTCAAGGGCAATGCGCACACGCTGCTCGCGGAAGGGGTTAAACTCGCCTTCTGCTGGCACCGCCCAGTTGAAGAGGAGCACACCCAGCTTCGGCGAGAGCGTGGTGTACTCCTGGGTGCCGGTGGTGTTCAATAGTGCGAAGCGCTCCCGTCGGCTGCGCGATGCCAGGCCGTCGGCTGCGCCCGCATTGACCGCCGCCCGCGCGCCCTCGAAGGTGTCGAATAACTGGAAGCGCAACCGTTCGACTGCGAAGGGCTGGTCGGTACGTTGGCGATACACCGGCGCGACGCGCAATTCCACGGCAGTGATGCGGGTATTATCGGCGGTACGTATCGCTTCGAGTTGGTACGGGCCGGTGCCCATGGGTGTGAGGTTAAACGGGTGCGCCGGTAAGTCGGCGGCCTGGGTGCCGCGCAGGGCGTGCTCTGGCAAAATGCCGATGCTGAGCGCGTTCAAAAAGCCGCCGAAGGGCTGCGTCAGCCGAAAACGAATCAACGTGTCGCTGAGCACCTGCGTTTCCACCGTCCGCCAAAAGTTGCCCAGGTCACTGGGGCCGGGGAAGTCGGTGCTGCGTAGAAGTTCCATCGTGAAGGCCACATCGCGCGCCGTGAACGGAGTGCCGTCCTGCCAGAGTACATCGTCGCGCAGCGTCACCACGTACTCCAGGCTATCCGACGATGTCACCCAGTTTGCCGCTAACGCCGGGACAGGTTCGCCGTACTGGTTGGTGCGCGTCAGCCCCTCGAAAATCAGCGAGGTGATGTCCGCCTCGGCGGTGTCTGCCACGGCCAGCAAGGGGTTCAAGCGCCGAACGTCGCCCACAACCGCTTCGGTGAAGGTCGGTACATCGTCGGTGCGCGTTGCCTCACTCGTGACGGCGGCCAGTGGCGCGGTCGTTGGCATGGGGGTGGCGGTTGGCTCGGGCGAGGCACTCGCCGTCACCGACGGGGTAACCGTTGGCGCGGGTGGGGCCGGGTTACGGGTTGTAAGTGTGATGGAGAAGATCGCCGCTGTAACCAGCATAGCGGCGAACTGCCAGCGAAATCCGCGCAGCATAGGGTTGGCGGCAGGGGGCTAGGAGGCGTAGGTAAACGACAGAATCGAGATCGTCAGGAAGGCAATCGCAAGGCCAACGGTGATCTGGAACATGGTTTTTTCCAGGCCACGGCGGGTCCGGCTGATGCCGCCGCTAGGGTCGCCACCGAGCAAGTTGCCCAGGCCTCCACCCTTCGCCTGTAGCAAAATCATCACGATCAACATGATGGATACAAGAATAGAAACAATTTGTAGGGCTACACTCATCGAAACCACTCCGATTTTGGACGAAACGAGCGCAGTATAGCATGGGGCGCGGGTCGTGTAAACGCAAGACGGCCCCGAAGGGCCGCCAGGCGCGAAACAGGCTCGTGTGGGGTTACTGCGTCAAAATGGGTGCTTCCACCGGGTCTGGCATGTCGGCGGTGCTGGTCGGCTGCTCAGGAATCGTGCCGTTCAGCAGAAACTCGACCGCCGCCTGTAGCTGCACGTCCTCGGCGATGGATTCCTCATCCGTCACGTCGAGGTAGAAGAACTCCGGGTCCCACTCCACAACCACATCGGGTGTAATGCCCGCCTCATGAATCCAGTTGCCGTCGGGGGTCAGCCAGCGCGCAATGGTGAGGCGCATACCGCCGCCGTTGCCGAGCGGCTGCCAGATTTGCACTGTGCCCTTGCCGAACGTCGTTTCACCGAGGATCGTCGCAGCGTCTTCATCCTGCCACGCCCCAGCCACCAATTCGGACGCGCTCGCGCTGCCCTCGTCGACGAGCACCACCAGCGGCACATCGACACCCGCGAAGTTGCCGTTGGCCAGTAGTTCTTCATCAGGACGGTTGCCGAACTCCTCGCGGACGATGACGCCCTCTTCGATGAATGCGCTGGCGATGTCCACCGCGCTATCGAGGGTGCCGCCCGGGTTGCCCCGGAAGTCCATCACGAGGCCATTGAGTTCGTTCACGTTTAGCTCCTCGAACGCCTCGTCGATCTGCTCGCGCGAGCGCGGGGTGAACTCCAACAGCCGCACATAGCCCACCTCACCGTCGAGGACCGTCGATTCGACCGTCGGCACCGGGATGCGGTCGCGGGTAATCGTGAAGTCCACGAGTTCCTCACCCCGCAACATGGTGATCTTCACCTCGGTACCGCGCGGGCCACGAACCAACCCGGCTAACTCGATCTGATTAAGCCCGAAGACCTCCTCACCATCGATGGCAAAGAAGATGTCGCCAGCACGCAGGCCCCCCGCTTGTGCCGGGGTGTTCTGCAACACACTGGCAATTTCGATCTGCCCCGTTTCCTCGATCGTGCGGATAATCACGCCGATACCCTGGATTTCGCCGGAGATGTCCTCATCGAGCATGGAGAACGTTTCGCGGTCCATGTAGCCGGTGTACTGGTCGCCGAGCGAATCGAGCATACCGCCGATGGCCCCCTCGACGACGTCGCTCACCTCGTAGTCTTCGAGGTACATCGTTTGCACGAGTTCGTACGCCTCCCAGAAGGCATCGAACGCGATTTCTTCCTCGCTGCTGAGGTTGCCCTGTGCGCCGGTCACACCATACTGGGTGCCAAAGGCAAAACCGACCGAGAAGATGATGATAAGTAGTAGGCCCTGCTGGATTT
>CAYSVE010000220.1:0-8532 GCA_964434365.1 uncultured Anaerolineaceae bacterium
GGTATCAGGTCTGTGAGGGAGTTGTCGCGTAATTCATCGAATATCAACCACAACATGGCTCCGAGGTACCCATGCCACGGCTGAAGCCTATGCTGCGATACTTCGATGTTCACTCCGATATTATTGAACTGCTGATGAAGGCCAATCAATTGGATATGCTTGCCACCGCTTTTCGCCACGAGTTTGGGCCGTACCTGGCCAGGCTTGCTGACGCGGGGGAATATGTGGGCTATGGCCTTACAATTCGCATCGGGGTTGCCATAAGTATTCTAGCCTACTGGATCGAAACAGGTAAGCAACAGACACCTGATGAACTCGCTGACAAACTCGGCGCGATGATTCAGAACATGGTGATGCACGATCAACTCCTATGAGTATAGCTGTAGGGTGCAAATGCGTATCGCAACACAGAAACACGCCTACACCAGGTCGCGTGTGCGTTATTCGTCGGGGCAAGTTCAGGATTATTCGTGGATCGGCAGTCGATGCGGTCAAGTAACCCACTGATCCGTCACCCACATAGGCGTTGCCAGATTGTACTGCCAGCAATGGTGATGTGCATTGGTCTGCTTGGTCGTATGGATCAGTTGTTCTCTGGTCGGCCCATCTGCCATGTCTGATCCTTAATCGGCTCAAGGATTTCCAGAACGCTGGCAACCAGCGCCTCATCGTAGGGTGCACTAAGCCACTCCACATTACGACGCATATTATCGGGATTTGCAGTACCAATCAGCGTCGTGTGAATATCCGGATTCTTCAGCGCAAACTGTACCGCCAATTGGGCAATGTCTACCCCTTGTTTCTTGCAGAATGCTGCGGCCTCCGCACATTTTGATTTGATTTCGTCGGTGGCGGGGTGCCAACCTGGTGTGCCACGGTTGGTTAGTAGCCCCATGCTTAATGGAGAAGCGCCGATGATGCCAACGTTTTTGTCTTGCAGGTAGGGGATAAGATGTGTCAGCATCGTGTCATTGAGTGAGTAGTGACAATAGGAGAGAATCGTATCGACCTCGATGCGATCCATAATCGACGGAAAAACAGCGAGTGGGAAACCGGTTATCCCTACGAAACGTACTTTCCCCTGTTCCTGTAGCTTTCGCAGGGCCGGTATAGTCTCCTCAACGACCTGGTCCAACGAGCCAAACTCGACGTCGTGGCATTGAATGATATCGATGTAATCGACGCCAATGCGTTTGAGGCTCTCATCAACGCTTTTTGTCACTCGCTCTGCCGAGAAGTCGAAGACCTCCTCATCGTAACGCCCAACTTTGGTCGCCAAAAAGTATGTGTCGCGTGAGATACCTTTGAGTGCTTTACCAAGCACAGTTTCAGCCTTGGTGATCCCATAAAACGGAGAAACATCGATAAGATTGATGCCCAGATTTAGCGCCGTGTGAACAGCACGGATGCCATCTTCTTCATTGATCGGACGAAATACACTGCCCAACGACGATGCGCCGAAGCTCAGGATAGAGACGTCTAAGCCCGTTTTGCCCAATGTACGGTATTCCACGAAAAGTATCCTTTCAGAAAGGGAAAGAGAGTGACGACGAACGGACTTTGGCCAACGACATTGCCAAATTTATACGTAAGAAAATGTGGCCAAGCAGACCTTGTGACGACATACCCCTTGGCCATTACTATTTCAGGCTAGGTGAGTCGTCACAAGTACAGTCGAACACGGTGCATCACGCTGACTCTCGTACCACGAGATCGCAGTGAAACACGACCGCGGGTGTTTTGGCTGTGGCCCCATCCATCATTCCTAGCAATATTTGCGCAGCCGTTTCGCCGATAGCGTAGGTCGGTTGTCGAATGACCGTCAAAGGCGGGGACGAAACGACGGCCCACGGGTGATCATCGAAACCAACGATGGCCACATCGTCTGGACAACGCAAGTTCGTATCTTGGAGTCCCATCAGCGCCCCTAAACTTAACAGATTATTGCAGATGAAAACCGCTGAGGGTCGATCCGCTGTGCCAAGAAGTTGGCGAATTGCCTCGTTACCCGCCTCGATGCTCAATGGACTTGCAATCGACCATTCCTCCCGAATCGGCAAGTTATGTTTTTGCATGGCTTGCTCGAAGCCGCTCAGGCGATCCCGCATCGTCGAGAGCCGATGGAAACCGGACAGTATCCCAATATCGGTGTATCCCCGTTCGATCAAATGCTGGGTGCCGAGGAAGGCCCCCTGAACGTTGTTCACCCCTACATAGGGAAATCGTGCGTCATCGAACGTTCGATCCAAGAGGACAATAGGAATATTCAGTTTCGCTGCATCGTTCAGTACTTCCCAGTTTTGGCTGGTGGCGGCTGCGATGATGCCATCGACGCCCTGCCGCAATAATAAATCGATATAGTACTGCTCGCGTTCCAGCACTTCGTTGGTGTTGCACACCATGAGGCTATAATTTTCCGATACCAGCACATCTTCGATACCCCGAATGACCTGGGCAAAGAAGTTGTTCGTCGCATCGGAGACGATACAACCGATAATCCGCGTTTGTTGGGTCGTCAGGCTACGCGCAGCGAGGCTTGGTCGATACCCGAGGTCTTTGATCGCTCTTTGAACGCGCTCTTTCGTCGTTTCTTCGACAAAGCGTGTTTCGTTGATGACATGCGAAACCGTAGCCTTCGATACCCCGGCCCGTTCTGCAACATCGCGCATTGTGATGCGTTTCATACTTCTATCCGTCCGAATAAGAGATCGTCATGCGAATGATGCTAGCTCTCATCACGTAACAGAATGCAAGACGACAATACTCTGTTAGCCCGCGGGGGATGCTCTCGTTCATAACGAGTGACAAGCGTACGCCCTTATCTCGCGCAACGAAATTAGTTGGCACGCCACCGCTTGAGTATCTCACCGAGGAAAATCGAGGCCAGCAGCATTGCACCGACCACTACATCCTGCCAGTACGTCGATATACCAGACATCGCAAATGCATTATAAATCATGGCGATGAATAGCACGCCCAGCATCGACCCTAAGATTGATCCCATACCACCGTTCAGGTCCGCCCCGCCGATAACCACAGCAGTGATAACCCGCAACTCCAAGTTCTGACCATAACTGTTGTTGGCAGCGTTGAATTGCGAGGCGACGATAATGCCCGCCACCCCAGCCAATGTCGCACTAAGCATGTAGACGAAGTACAGGTACCGCTCGACATTTACCCCAGACATCCGCGCGGAGCGGCGGTTACCACCGATGAAGTACGATAGTCGCCAGAAGCGATGATTTTTGAGGGCGAAACCGATAACCACCGCCAACACAAGCCAAATGAGAATGGAATAGCGTAGCTCGAAATCCCCAATCGGTATGCCCTCTTGCCCGATATACGAAAACGCATCAGGGAACCCGGAAATCGGCGAGCCGCCGGTAATAACGATGTTTACCCCACGTAGAGTGAGAAGTACGGCCAACGTTGCAATAAATGGATGCACCCTAAACGTGTTACTCATGAACGCGTTGACTGCACCGATGGCAGCCGTTGCCAGCAAGGTAAGGATAATGGCGAGCGGTATAGGCACACCCGTCAACATTAATAAACCCACTACAATTGCCGCAAACGGATAGATTCCGGCAACCGAAAGGTCGATACCCGCCGTGATAATGACTAGCGTCATGCCAAGTGCGATGATCGCTTCCGGCAAAAAATTTACAAACATCACGTTAATGTTAGGCAGCGTTAGGAAGATGGGAAAATTGACCTGCATGAGGATTGCGAAAATCAAAATGGCGAGCGACAGCGCACCAATTTGTAGATTTTCGAGCGAAACCCGCTTCAAGAAGTTGGCGTTCTGTGCCTTGGCTTTCGGTAAAGGCTTAGCTTCATCGATCATGATTTATGTCCTCTACACCGCGTACCGCATAATGTCTTCCTGAGCAATCTCATTGCCAGATAGCGTTTTGGTTATCCGGCCAGCACGGAACACAGCAACCCGATCACTCAGCCCCATAACCTCCGGTAGTTCCGATGAAATGACGATAACCCCAACGCCTTGATTTGCGAGTTCGCGCAAGTCCTGGTGAATTTTCGCCTTCGCACCAACGTCGACACCTCGCGTCGGCTCATCGGCAATGAGGACCTTGGGGTTCGCACTGAGACACTTTGCCAGCAGAGCCTTCTGCTGGTTCCCCCCACTCAACCCGATGACTTCATATCGATCGTCCTGCGGGCGAATATCGACCAATTCGACGAAATGCCGAGACTGCTTCGCAATCGCCCGATGGTTTAGGAGGCCGAATAGATTACTGAATTGCCCCAGTGATGCGGCTACGATGTTATCGCGCATCATCATCGTCAGGAATAACCCCATCACCTTACGATCTTCGGTGAGGTACACAATACCCGCCTGAATCGCCTCTCGTGGCGACGAGATTTGTATCGGCCTACCGTTCAAGTTGATGTTCCCGCGCGCGAAGGGATCGGCACCAAAGATGGCTCTTGCAACTTCGGTACGCCCTGACCCCACCAAACCAGCAAAGCCAAGGATTTCGCCCCGACGTAGCGTTAGGAAGATGTCGTCGAATAGCGGCGGGTTACTCAACCCCTCAACTTCAAGGATGACCTCGCCAGTGTCCGTGCTTTTGTTGGGATACAGATCATCGATGCTACGACCGACCATCAGCCGAATAACCTCATGCTGAGTTCCAGTTTTCGGGTCAACCTGCCCAACCATTTGTCCATCGCGCAAAACGGAAATGCGATCCGCAATTCGGAAGACCTCGGGCAACTTGTGTGAGATGAATACGACAGCTACCCCCTGAACGCGCAACTCCTCGACAATTGCGTATAAACGATCGACTTCGGTCTCGGAAAGGGCCGAGGTTGGCTCATCCATGATGATGACTTTGGCGTTGAAGGAAATCGCCTTAGCTATCTCGATAATCTGTTGCATACCTACGCTGTAGGCCCCGGCGAGTTCGGTGGGCGAAATATCTGCGCCGATCCTATCGAATAGCGCCTTTGCCTCACGGTTTAGCTTCGACCAATTGATGAAGCCAAACCCACGCACCATCTCGCGACGGACGAATATGTTCTGGGCGACCGTCATGTTTGGTGTCAGGCTCAACTCCTGAAAAACCACGCTGATTCCCAATTCGCGAGCCTGCCATGGATTGTGAACTTCGACGGGTACTCCGTCGAGTAAAATCTCACCGGCGTCTGGTTGGTGAATACCGCCAACGATATTCATCAGGGTCGATTTCCCAGCACCATTTTCGCCAACGAGTGCGTGCACCTCCCCGCGTTCCACCGAGAAGGAAACATCCTTCAGCACATGGTTGCTAGCGAAAGACTTGTTGATGTTCTTGACTTCGAGAATAGGTGTCATGGTCGTCATTACTCGCGGGCTTCGTTGCGGCGACGATACGCATCGATCATGATTGCGATGACCAGAATCGCCCCCATGATGATGTTCTGCCAATTTGGCGACCCCTGCAACAGCACGAATCCATTATTGATCAGAGCAAGCAGCAATACCGCCAGGGTCGTCCCGAGTATGCTACCGGTGCCACCGCGCAGGCTGGCACCACCGATTACCGCCGCGGCAATTGCTTTGAGTTCGGCACCTAACCCAAACTGGAAAAAACCAATCGACACACGCGACCTCATGAAAATAGCGGCAGATACGGCCATCATACTGCAGAAGACGTACCCGCCCATTGTAATGAGGGCAACCCGAATACCAGACAAACGTGCCGCTTCAGGGTTTGTGCCGATGTAAAAAGCTTCCTTAAGTGGGCGCCAGTTGCGCAGCAAATAATGTAGGATGAGAACGATAACCAGTGCGAAATACACCATGTATGGAACCTCGAAAAGCTCGCCCTGGCCGATGACTTGGTAGCCGTCTGGCAAGCCGGAAACAAAATATCCTGAGGTCAACACGGTCGCGATGCCGCGAGCGATCGACAACATGCCGAGGGTCACGATAAACGGTGCGATTTTCAGGTAAGCTACAAAGAAGCCATTGGTGATTCCACACAATGCCGACACACCCATCCCGCCGGCTATCGCCAACGGGATGGGCAAACCCTGTTGGAGCAGCATTGTCGTGGCGACTGCCGTGAGACCGAGTACCGAACCAACCGACAGGTCGATTCCCCAGAGCAGCAACACGATCGTCATACCCAACGCCATGAGTAGATCATAGGTCATGCCGGTAACGACGAAGGTAAGATTTCGAGCAGAAAGAAAAGCGGGTGTTAGGAAACTCAGGGAGACGCCAACCACGAGTACCAACAGTGCCAGGATCGCAGTCCGCTCACCGAGAAGACTACCCAAAAACGACCTTATGGAACGATTCGGAACTGAATGAGCGATCTGCTGCGTGCTTTCAGTCATATTTTAGCCTGTTAAATCAATGTTTAGCCCAGCCCGTGTGCACGTTGATGCAACATCAGACATCAAGCGTATTAAGCAAAAGTTGAAGGAAGCCAGGGTGGCGTGGTAGCGACGCTACCCTGTGCCTACACCACCCAAGCATTTCTGGAGTTCTCTGTCTAATCGAAGGTCGGTGGGTTCATGAACGGCGCGATGTCATCAGGGCCGAGTATTTGAACGCCGGTATCGATCAGGGTTGGATACGGTCCGAAGCTCGTGCCCTCGGTGATGCTTGTCTCGTGACGCGCACCGTAGGCGAGCATCATGCTCATGTAACCCATCAGGTACGGGTTCTGGCCAACTGTTGCACGAATCTCGCCAGTCTCGATCAGTTCGAGAACCGGCAGACCGAAGTCGAAGCCCATAATGTCAATTTCACCAACGAGGCCGAGGTTACGAACGGCTGCGGCTGCACCCGGCCCAGGGTTACCGTGGGCAGCGAAGATCACGTTGATTGTGGGGTTCGCCTGAAGCATTGCAGTGATGGCAGTTTCGGCACCGTCGACACGACCTTCATCGTTTACAACCTGGACGATTTCGGCACCCGGCGCAGCTGACGCGAGACAGTCCTCGAAACCCGCAACACGACGGGCAAGATGGTCTGGGCCAGGGAAGGTGGAAATGCCCACACGGGCGGCATCGCCATGCCACTCGGCAACAGCCTCACCAGCGCTACAACCGGCATTGTAGTTGTTGGTACCTACGAAGGCCAGGCGATCGCTCCCCGGCGCGTCGGAGTCAAAGAGCACGACTGGGATACCTGCTTCGATTGCACCGTCGATCGAAGCATTCATGGTTTCGGCATCGCCAGCAGTCGCGAGGATTCCGTCTACGCCACGCGCCGTTAACTGCTCGATCTCGCGTGCCTCAAGGGAAGCGTCCCACTCGGCGGGGCCAAGCAGTTGTACTTCGACATGGGGGCCAAGGCGCTCAGCGGCATCCAGCATGCCAGCATACGCCCAGTTGAAGAACTCAGAACCTCTGAGGAATACGACCATGCCGTAGGTCTCAGTTTCTTGTTCCTGCGCAGCAAGTGGGGCAGCAAGCCCAATGGTAAGTGAAAGTGTTAAAGTGAGTGCAAGTATCTTCAATAACGATTTCATAGTTTCCTCCTGAGACAATCTAAATTTGTAGGGTTTGTAGGGGCTGCAGTTTGGTGTGTTTTCGTCGATCCGCAGGTTGGTCACCTCCCCTTTACTCACCTTTAACGTCAGTCTATCAACAAAAAACCAGTTGCGCAACCGGTTAAACAGCGAAGCGCAAGATAATACGACCTGACTATCATCTTACGATGGAACTAGACGGCAAAAAACCCGCCGAATTCTCGATGGGTTCAGCGGATTATATTGTACCGAATCGGAGGCGACGGGGGGCGTTCGACAACCTGTAAACACTTCATCAAAACACATTTGTGAAACGTGATCCTCCTCGCATAAGATGATGACTGTTATCACTTCTGCGCTCACGCTCACCCGGCGGACAATAGAGAAAAGTTGGATGAGTGCACACCGCGATGACTGCGTTCTACCCAACGAATCCGCCTCCACGTCGCAGCGTGGTGCGAATCCACCAGGAAGCCAAGGTAGGACCGCATTTCGGCTGGCACTGGTCTTAGCAGATCAAACCAAGGCTGGGATGTTGGCATGAAGGAAAAACCCACGTCAATTACAAACAAAGGTACGGTAGTGGCTGTGCGCAGCAGTGTCGTGGACATGTGTTTCCCTGACAAACTACCGGCTATCCACAGTGAGGTTTTGATCGGCGACAACAATATCGTCATCGAAGTGCAGACACACCTCGACGAAACGCATGTTCGTGGTGTTGCCCTAACACCCACCCGTGGGCTTCGCCGGGGTGCTCTAGCGCTCGATCAAGGTCACCCTCTACTCATCCCAACGGGCCGCGAAAATCGAGGCAGGGTGTTCAACGTATTTGGCCAAACGATCGATAATGCGGGGGTGCTCCGCGAGCGACACTTTCGCCCAATTCATCAGCCGCCCGTAAGCCTAATCGACCAAAGAACAAATTCCGAGATTCTCAGAACCGGGATCAAAGTTATCGATATGCTCGCGCCGCTAGAACGCGGTGGCAAAGCCGGGTTATTTGGTGGTGCCGGGGTTGGCAAAACAGTCCTCATTACTG
>CAYSVE010000221.1:0-8520 GCA_964434365.1 uncultured Anaerolineaceae bacterium
CCGTCGCCGCGATGCACCATCCACCGCTGAACCCCGATTACCCGGCGCTGCTGGCGCAGGCCTATAGCACGGCGGTCGCGAGCAATGTTAAGCTAACGCTGATGAACCAATACCCGGACGACTTCCCGGTGGTGTTGGTGCACGGGGCGGGCAGCGAGAACGCGCACATCGAGCATATGCCGTTATACGAAATCGATCGCAGCGCGCACATCGATGTGCTGACATCGCTGTACATCCCGGCGTTGGGCGGCATGACGAGTTTCGAGCAGGCGCAGGAGATCATCGCGCACTTGCGCGCGCCCGAAGGCTGCCCGTGGGATCGCGAGCAGACACACGCCTCGTTGCGCCGTCACCTCATCGAAGAATCGGCGGAGGTGCTGGAGGCCATCGACCACGAGGATTGGGACCACCTTGCCGAGGAACTCGGCGATTTGATGCTGCAAATACTGCTGCACGCGCAAATCGCTACCGAGGACGGCGCGTTCACGATGGCCGATGTGCTGCGACACATCAACACGAAGATGATACGGCGGCACCCGCATGTGTGGGGCGATGCTACCGCCGACAACCCCGACGCGGTCGTCAGCAATTGGGAGGCGATAAAAGCGGCGGAGAAGGGCGACGACCCCGCACCGCCATCTGTGCGAGATGGCATTCCGTCTGCGCTGCCGGCGCTGCTGCAAGCCTACGAACTCGGCAGGAAGGCGGCCAAGGTCGGCTTCGACTGGCCGACGGTTGATGGGGTGGAGGACAAAATCCGCGAGGAGATGGGCGAACTCAGCGCGGCACAAGACGCCGCCGAACGGGCTGCCGAGGCGGGCGATCTACTGTTCGTTATTGCGAACTGGCTGCGCTGGCAAAAAATTGAGCCGGAGACGGCCCTGCGCGATGCAAACGCCAAGTTTGTACGGCGCTTCCAGTTTATGGAGTCGCAGGCGAATGGGCGTCCGCTAGCGGAGCACACGCTCGACGAGTTGGAGGCCTACTGGCAGGCTGCGAAACGAGCCGGGCTGTAACACATCGTGTTGCACGCGCTGGCTGGCTACCGCAGTGTAGCAACCCCTATGACGGTTGCCCCTCATCATCACCCTGCGGTTGCGGCACTTCGTCGTCTTCGCCTTCGGCGAAGGCTGTAAACCGCATGAACGCCCGCTCCTGCGGGGTCATGTCGGTGGGGTACTCGGCGTCGTCGTACGCTTCCATGATGCGGTACCCTTCTTTGACGTAGCCGCGAATCGTGTGCAGGCTGATGCCCATCTCGTGGGCGGCGAGGTGGGCGGGCATCCCCTCCACCACACACAGTTGAATCGCCTGTTTGATGCGGTCGGTGAGTTCGGGGTATTGGCGTTGCTCTGGCAATACTTTGGCATTGAACACCCGGCTATTGTACACATCGCGCGTGGCACGGGCGACGCCGGTCGTCATCACGAAGTCGAAGTCGCGGGCGTAGACGATCGCCCAGGCGATTTGCAACCGCACCTCATGCTTCAGTAAGTAGGCCCGTGCGCGGCCTTCGGCAGCGGCGACGACATACGCCGGGTCGTTGATGTGGGGGGCGAGGCAAAAAATTTCGACATCGGGCAGGCGCTCGCGAAGGCTTTCTAGCGTGTGCTTGAGGATGTCGGCCCCACCGATGTGGTCGCTATCGAGCAAGATTACGTCGGGGAGTTCGGCGTAGGGGGTTTCGTCCAGGTGTCGCCACATATCATCCAACGACTCGGAGAGATGCGTCACGCGGGTGCGGCGGTCCCAGGCGAGGTAACTATTGACGGCTTGTAGCGCGTAGTAATCGGTATCGACGACCAGAACCTTCAGATTGATGTTCTCGATGTCTTCGGTCATAACCCGCTACTCGTCGTTTTCCAGGGTGATGGCGTGGGCGAGGTGCGCGACAACAAACTCGACATCGCGCAGGAAGGCGGCGCTACGGGTGACATCGTGCAGGACGACAACGAGCATGGCGTCGTCGCCGACGGGGCGCATCATCACCGTGCCCTGGGCGGCGTCATCGCCGTTGTGGCCGTGGTTGAAGGTTAGCCCGGCCCCACGCATATCGCCAACGCCCATGACGGTGGCGGCTTCGCCCGCAAGCAAAAAGAAGGCTCGCGATACGGCGGCCAGCCGGTCGACCCGGGATCGGTCGCGGAAGGTGCTCGCCACCACGAACCCGCCGCGGCTCACCAGCAATAGCCCCGCGACCGAGGGATGCCCGGCCTGTAACTCGCTCAACCGTTTGTGGATGCGCGTCGTCCTCGGTTGCATGGCATCGCTCCTAAATTCGCTCCTACGCTATCATTCTACCCTAATTTGGCGCCATGCGGGCGGCGATGCTTTTTGTCTCCAGCGCAGGCCCACCGGGTAACCGACCATTTTTGCAATGTCGCCCACCACCCGGATGACCGGCACCAGCGCAATCGCGTATAGCCAGCCCCCCACGCCCATCGGGTGTGTCGTTGCGAAGGCGCGCATCACACGGGGCAGCCTGCGATACGGCCCTCGCAGGTAGACCGCCCCACCCAGCAGGGCTAACCCCCACAGCCACGGGTGGACGGCTGCACCGAGCGCCGTAACTAGCGGTACGACGAACAGATACGTAATGTAGCGGATCGCGTGGCGTTTACGCCACAGGTCCGCTTTGCCGTCGCCGCGCGCGTAGCGGTAATACTGCGTGAAAAACGCGCCGAGGCTCCCCCGTGGCCGAAAATCGACGAGGGCGGTGGGCGCGAATTCGAACGCGCCAAGCTGCTGTAAGCGCATATCGAAGACGAGGTCTTCGCAATAGTCCAGCCACTCCGGGTAGCCGTCGATGGCGGCCCAGGCCGTTTTGCGGAAGGCGACACTGCGGCTGCTCGGCAAAAACGTCTCCGGGTCAATTTCGTCGACGAGGGGGAGCACTGTCGCGCCCATCGCGGCTTCGAAGACGGTCGTCGGCGCGGCCTGGAAAAAACCCGCCACCGCGTTGCAGGCTGGATCATGTGTGAAGGGCGCTGTAAGTTCTTCTAGCCAGGTGCGATGATGCACCGTCCCGGCGTCCGTGACGGCGATGACGTCGCCTGTAGCGACCGCGATACCCCGGTTACGCCCCTCGCTGATGTTGCAGCCTGGTTCCACGAGCACAGTCACGGCGTCGCCGAAGGCCCGCAGACGCGCGACCGTGTCGTCGGTGCTGCCGCCATCGACGATGATGAGTTCGTCGGCGGGGCGGGTTTGGTTCAGCAGGCCGGTTATCATCGCACGGATGTTATCTGCCTCGTTGAACACGGTGGAAACGAGACTAATCTTCATCGTCGTCTTCGATTACGACATCGCGCGCGTAATGGCGGATTTTCTTCGCGAGTTTGGTGTATTCGGTGTGGGTGCGGTTCGTCACCGCGATGACCGGACGCCCGCCCTCACCGGCAAAAAAGCCTGTGATGCGATACTGCACGGGCAGGCTGGGTATGACGAGCATGAGGCCTTCGGCGGCGGTGTAGTTCTTGCGCCCGCGGATGAGCCGCCGTTGGGTTTCGCCGCTGGCGGGTGGCAGCAGCGGGTAGCGCTTCACGGTGCTAACTGCACCCCACGGAACCTCGCGTTCGCGCCATATAACTGGCGAGAGCGTGAGGCCCGCGTCATCGAGGGTGATGGCGGGCGAAGCGGTTGTGAGCATCAGCACGGAGGGGGCGAGGCCCAACGTCACCAGCGCAGAGAGGATGAATAATCCGCCGGGCGCGCCGAGCAACGTCAGCAAAATTTGCAGCGGCACACTGATGACCATCGTCGTGGCCACCGCCGCCGCACCATATTGCACCACGCGGTCTAGCGTGGGGTTCGGATGGGTATGTTTCGATTTGACCATGCGCGCATTTTAGCTGTTGGGCAGCGTAATGCGGAAGGTCGTACCGATGCCTTCGGTGCTGTTGAATGTGATACTGCCGCCGTGCATCTCCACGGCCTGTTTGGTGACGGCCAACCCAAGCCCGGTGCCCTGGGTGCTGCCGACATTGCTTGCTCGGTGGAATGGTTGAAACAGCGCGGGTTGGTCGATAACTGGGATACCGATGCCGTGGTCGGCTATGTCGAGCACGTAGCCGTCTGGGGTGCAATCCAGGGTGATGTTGACGGCGGTCTCGGCAGATGAGTATTTGAGTGCGTTGGAGATGAGATTGTTGATGGCCTGCCGTAGCAGCTTGCGATCGGCAAAAATGTCGTGGCAAGCCCCATTTACATCGAAGGTAATACGCTGCGGGTTGCCGGCGAGCATTTGCATATTGGCGACGATGTCGGTACACAGGTCCAACAGGTCGAAGGGTTCGGCGTGCATGTCGAGTTCGGCATCGTCGGTGCGGCTGAGCGTGCCGACATCGTCGACCATGTTTTCAAGGTGGCGCACCTGCGTTTGTATGGTCATGATGCACTCTAGCTTGTCCTCTTCGGACATCTGGTCGGCATAGCGACGCATGAAATCGCTGGAGAGCATGATAATGGAGAGCGGTGTGCGCAGTTCGTGCGAGATCATGCTCATGAAGCGGTTTTTTAGCTCGCGCATTTCGCGCTCTTTTTCCAGCGCGATTTCCAGCTTCTCTTTTTCGAGGCGGTCTTGCTCGATGATTTTGCGCGGGGTGAGGTCCTGCACGATGCCCGTAAACACCCAGCGGTCGCCGAGGTAGGCGCGGTTGAGGGCGAGGTACATCGGGAAGGTGGAGCCAGCAGCGCGCAGGCCGGTGACCTCGTGGCCCACCTCGGCGCGCGAGTGGCCATGATGACGCAACGGGCGGCGGATGTACTGTTGATACTGGCTGCGGTATGGCTCTGGCATGAGTGCGCCGATGGGCTTGCCGGTGATGTCCTCGCCGAAAATCGCCTGGGCCGCCGGGTTTGCCGATTCGATCAGGCCGTTGGCGTCGGTCGTGAAGATGCCATCTACCACCGCATTGAGCACGGTGCGCAGGCGATACTCACTATCTGCGAGGTCCTGCTGAACTTTGCGCAGGTCGGTCACATTTTGGTGGGCGGTAATCAGGCGCATACGGCCATCCCACACGAAGCGAGTCACCTGCAAGGTAAACCAGCGCTCATCGGCGGGGCCGTGGCAAGGATATTCGATGATGAAGCGCCGCTGCCGCTCATCCATGATGTCCCGAATACCGCGCCCCACAACGGCAGCCTGCGCGGCGTCGCGGCCCTGGGCCTCGTCGCAGATGCGCAAATAGTTCGCCCCCATGGCATGGTTTGTACCTCTGTAGTCGTTTTCATCGGCGAACTCCCGCCACGCGGCATTCACCCGAATTATGTGTCCTTCGTCGTCCAGCATGGCGACGTGGGCAGGCAGCGCATCGAGGGCGGATTGCAGCAGTAGTTCTGCCTGAGAAAATGGTTGGGAACCATTGATGTGCGGAGGCATGTTGGTCCTCTCATTAAATGCTAAGGTTATTCTACAGCAAATCTCAGGTGGCTGCCATGCATGCAAAGGCAACGAAAGAGGAAATTACGCTGTAAAATGGCGATTCCGCACAAGAAATGTGTTAGATCGTGATGGATGCCATGTTGAGAGATGACAAAAGGCAGTGTTGAAGTCGCGTAGGATACATTCTACCTTCTCATAACCCAGGGGCAACACACAACTAGGCAGATGCTGTGAGGCATAAGTCACTCGTGAGTGCGCGCACCCAACGCTGCCCAAATCACCGCCCCGTCGACGCTGCGCACCGGGGCAAAGCTCCCCACGCCGAACAGCAGATTCAGCAGGCCGAGCGTCGCGAGGACGTGCCCGCCGAAGACGGCCCACACGATAAAAATTATGGTGCTTGCGCCGAGGTTTGCGAGGGGACCGCCTGTCGCTCGTGAAAGGTGCACTTCAAGGTCGAGGTCTGGTGGGTCGTTCTCGTAGATGTTGACGTGGCGTGTGTTGGTGATGAGTAGTTCGGTCATGGGGTGGCCGGGCATCTTCCCACCGATGATGTGCCCTACATCATGAATAATGTACGTGAGCAGAAACAGCAGCGCGTAGACGAACGCCCACAGCAGCCGCTCGCCGAAGCCCATGCCACGGATGGTGACGAAGGTTGTGAGCAGGCCAAACACGTAGTAGGTGATCAGCGCGGTCCACGCGTTGCGCGTCATGGTGAAGGGCACGCCCATGAACGAAAACAGGCGGATGCGCGGTTGGTCCAGGTAATCGTCGGCGACGAAAAGCGGGGTTTCGGTCATAGTTCTGTTCCTTATGCTATGGTCGGCTTCGCATTATACTTGCGGCTGGAGGAAAAACCTGTGAGCGATACATTTGAACTTGAACTAGAAACGATGGCGAACGGCGGCAGCGCTATCGGGCGGCACGAGGGGCGCGTGGTCTTTGTGCCCTACACCATCCCCGGCGAGCGCATCGAAGCGCGCGAAACCGGCGGGCGGGGGCGCGTCGTGTTTGCCGAGGGCGTGACGCTACTCGACGCTAGCGCCGACCGGGTGTTCCCGGCGTGTAAGCACTTTGGCCCGCGCAAGTGCGGTGGATGCCAGTGGCAGCACATCGATTACGCGGCGCAATTGCTGCTAAAGCAGGATGTGCTGGGCGACCAACTCGAACGCGTCGGCGATTTGCCCGATGTGGAGGTGCGCCCGGTGGTGCCGTCTCCGGCGGCGTTCGGGTACAACTATCACATGACGTTCATCGTCCGCGATGGTCAGCTTGGCTTTAAAGCCAGCGATGGCAACCGGATGATCCCTGTCGATGTGTGTGAGGTGCTACACCCACACCTGCTGGAACTCTACGAGTTATTGGACTTCGACGCGGAAAGCCTCGCCGAGTTGGCGTCGGTGCGGTTGCAAATGGGCAGCGACGGCGCGCGGATGCTCGTGCTCACCGCAACGGTGGAAGAAGCACCCAGCCTCGAACTCGACCTGCCTGCGAGCATCAACTTGCTGCTGCCCGATAACGCGCCGATCAACTTAGCGGGCGACACGGCGATTCGCTTTACGGTGAAGGGGCGCAGCTTTCGGGCAACGGCGGGCAGCGCCTTCCGCGCGAACGTCGAGGCGGTGCCCGCGCTCGTCGACGCGGTGCTGGATGCGCTCGGCCCGGCGACCTCGGTGCTAGATTTGTACGCGGGTGTGGGGGTGCTGGGCGCGTTCATCGCAGACCGTGCCGAGTACGTCACAGTGGTGGAGAGCTACCCCCCCGCCGCGACCGACGCCGACGAAAACACTGCCGACTTCGAGCATGTGGATGTTATCGAGGGTACGGTGGAGGAGGTGCTGCAATCGGCAGATGCCAGCGAGTACGATGCTGCTGTGCTGGACCCGCCTGGCAGCGGCCTGAGCACCGACGCGATGGACGCCCTCGCGGCATTGGAACTGTCGCGGTTGGTGTACGTCAGCAGCGACCCGGCCACCCTGGCCCGCGATGCGAAGCGCCTGCGCGCGCATGGCTACGCGATGCAGTACGCCCAACCGCTCGACCTCGCGCCGCAGACGTATTACATCGAAACGGTGGCATTGTTCCAACGTGAGGTACAATCGGCTCGCTTGCCGAACGACCAAGCCGATGACATCGAACAAACCGCCTAGGAGGCTACCCACTTGGACCTGCAACCTATCCTCACACACGTGACCGACATTGCCCGCGAAACTGGCGCGATGCTCCGCGAGGCCTTCGAGGGGCCGCTGAAGATCGACCAGAAGAGCGGCCACTTCGACATCGTGACTGAGGCCGACAAAAACGCCGAAAAGCTGATCGTCGCGGCGCTGGAAAAAGCCTACCCGGATCATCACATTGTCGGTGAAGAGGGCGGTAGCATGGGCGCGCCCATCGAGGAGGCCGACTACCGCTGGTACCTGGACCCCATCGACGGCACGACGAATTTCGCGGGGGGCATACCACACTTTTGCACGAGCATCGCCATGGCCGATAAGCACGACCGCCCGCTGGTGGGGGTAGTGTACATGCCCTACTACGACGAGATGTTCACCGCCGCGCGCGGCCTCGGGGCGACCTTCAACGGGGAGCCGATGCAGGTCAGCGAAAACGAGGACATGATTACGGGCGTGTTGGTGACGAGCTTCAACTATAAGCAGACCAACCCAGGCGAGCCGAACAGCTTCGACGAGGTGCGCGCATTTTTGGCGAAGGCGCGGGCGGTGCGGTACTTCGGCAGCGCAGCGCTCGACCTGTGCTGGGTGGCGGCGGGGCGCATCGAAGGCTTTTGGGAGTGGGGCATTAACCCGTGGGATTGCCAGGCCGGGGTGCTCATCGTCACTGAGGCGGGCGGCACCTGTTCCGACTTCAGCGGTGCCGATACCGACAAGCTCTACCTGGGCGACGAAGTGATGGCCAGCAACGGCAAGGTCCACGAGGGGATGGTGCAAACCCTCGCCGAGGTGTACCGCCGTGCGTAGCGCGCTCGGCGCAGTTGCGGTGATGCTAGCGCTCGTGGGGACGGTCGTTGCGCAAACGCCGACGGCGCTCACGGTATTGCGGAATGGGGGGCGCTACGACGACACGCTCGACAGGGCCGTGAGCGCGCGCCTGTACGCCTTCCAGGCCCACCG
>CAYSVE010000222.1:0-8519 GCA_964434365.1 uncultured Anaerolineaceae bacterium
CCACGCCGCGGCACACTTCCAGCCCCGTCACCCTTTGCAACCGCCCATCGCGGCGAACTTTCGCTAACGAGAATTTCCAGCGCGATTTCCGAGACGCCACGTACCGTGTGGACCATCAGCATCTGAACGTGCAGTGGGTGAGTGGACGTAGTCATAGTTGGCATCATTCGGGCAACAGGAAAGTCGCCACCGAACATTCGTAGTGACCGGCCATTTCGCCCTGTAGGCCGGCAAGCACACCGTGGCTGCGTACGCCAAGGAACGGAATATCGCCCAACTGTTGCCGAACGACCGCGCGTTGCTGCTGGTAGGCATCGGCGAGTACCATCCCTGTCGAGGCGCAGTCGATGAAAAGTGCGCCTGCGTGGGGTTCGCTGCCGGTGGCAGCCCGCGAAATTGCGCTTTGCGCAGCAGTGAGCATCGCATCGGGTTGAGTGGCCAAAAAGTAGATGAGCGTGCCTGTCTTCGGGGGGGACACGCAAGCGATAGCACCATTTCGCCCAAAGTGTGAAAGCAGGCTGACCTGACACGTAGCGCCATTCGCCTCGCACACGCCGATGGGATGGCGTAGTGCAACATCGATGAGCGTGTCATCGGTGTAGTCGAAGCCGAATTCCGCGAGAAAATCCTCGTAAACTTCGCGGGCAGGCCGCCCATCGATTTCGATGATCTGTCGTTCATTGGCACGGGTGATGCGATACGGCCCGCTCAGTGGCTTCCAGCCGTTTGCCAAGGCCAGGCCCATCGGTATCTGGCTGAGCACTTCGGCACCGCTGTACCCACTGCGGAATAGCTGATTCCCATGAAAGACGGCGGGTGGGCGCGGGGGCGCACGATGTGGAAGACCTGCACCACCAAGGATGTCGTACATCATGCCGGTTTCTGCGAGGACAGTTTGCAGCATCGTGTTGAGGTTCATCGATTGGTCATCGGGGAAGAGCATGAGCGTCCGATGCGCGAAGTCACTGCTAAAGCCTTCATCGGTGAGGCCACGTAACTGACCACCAAACCAACGACGACGGTTCAGGAGTGGGTAAAATTGCATCTGGTCGCTGGCGATCAACATAATGCCGGTGCCGCGTTCGGCGTAGGTGGTATGGGTGTATTGCCCGGCGGTGGTCGCACCCACTAACGGTGGATGCCCAAGCGTGTGATTGACGGCGCTGAGTACAGCACGAGGATTCGGTTGCGACGTAAACAGTAGCGCCATCGTAATCGGACAGTTGTCCAGCACCACGTGGGCCTGTTGTGCGGCCTCAATGCCGCTTGCGTATGCGTCTTCGTGGTCGCTAAGCCCAACGCCTACCACCGTTGCCATTACGCAGTCTTTTCCCCAAATAGCCAGCTTTTTTTCGTTAGACTCCTACAGTTGCTATTGTCACCGATTGCGTGTTCAGTTTCGGTAAGGGGCAATACATTCCCCCATTTTCGGCGAATCTTCGGTATTTGCTCGGCAAACCTTCCGTCCCAGGGTTTACGGAATTCGGTATCGTGTAGGTGGTGTAAGCAAATAGCATTCTCAAACAAAGGGGATTTTAAACATGGCAAATAACGGTTTGACACGTCGCGAATTTCTGAAACGGATGGGCATGGGCACCGGCGGTGCGCTTCTTCTGGCGAATGGCGGGCTGCCATCTGGCCTGCTGAACCGTGTCGGTATCAGCAGCTTCGGTGTGTCCACAGCGGCTGCCCAGCCGTACGTTGAACTGCTCGCCGGTGACGTGACCGCCTTCGCGCTGGATAGCAACGAATGGGAGGGCGACTTCGGTTTTGTGACCTATCGCCTGCATGAGGCACTCTACAATGGCGAGAGCGCATACTACATCCGCTCCGATGCTTCGAGCCAGGAATTTGCGGCTGAGAACGGATTGGTATTCGTGCCACTGCTGGCTTCGGCCCTGGCCGTCGAAAATGCGACGTCGCCTGTGTATACCTTCGCGAACGGTGCTGCCGAGCAGCTGCCGGTTCTCAGCACAGTGCCGAGCGCCGAAGACTACAATCCGGCGTGGCAGGTGAACGTCGTGACCTTCAACGGCACCCCCACCCTGCTCGACAGCCAGCAGGCCATCCTCGATGCTGAGGCCAACGGTGACATTACTGTCGAAGCCATGCCACTCGTCGTCAACTACCCCATCGTGAAGTGGGGCAGCGGGGAACTCGTTGAGGACCCAGAGAAGATCGAAGCGCTGGGCGGTGGTCCGCTAGTTGCCCCGGTTAACACGGACCTGATGGAAGTGAGCTTCAAGCTACACCAGTGCTACCCCGGCAGCCGTTACATCATTACCGATACGTCCGCCGTGCCGATGGCCCCGATGATGTCCATCGCGCCGTCCGAGCGCACACAGTTGCTTGTCGAGGCCAATGCCACGGACGAAATCTGGGTGTTCTCCAACGGTATCCCCGGCCCGGGTGTGATGGGCTTCCAACCGGCGATCTTCGATCACCAGGCTGGGCACCCCATCTGGAGTCCGTTCTGGCATCACTTCACCGCAGAGTGGAACGATGAAAGCCAGGCCCGCCTGCTGACCACCAGCGACGAAATTCGCGAGCTTGAGGCCAGCGGCGAGCTGACCATCTACAAGGGTGTCCCGGCGATGGATCAGAGCCTGCCTGCCTTCGTGGTGAACTGCCCGGCACCGATCAAGGCTGCGAACACCTTCCAGGCGTAAGCTGCACCAAATTCTGAACTCCCTGAGGCCCCATCGAGTTCGGTGGGGCCAATACGTCATCCGAACGCAAGCCAATTAGGAGATCAATCGTCATGGCCGAACAAGTGTTGCCTGTCAATCACGAGAGTCGTATCCCCGTACGGGTGGGTGCCATTGCCGGGGTCGCCGGTTCCTTTGCCGTTGTCGTTGTTATCACCGGGATGCTGATCGCAGTCGGCGAACCGCTCTTCACCGCTCCATTGATGATCGCCAGCACAGTGTTCGGTGCAACCGAGGGTGCACTGCCCATTGTCCTGGGGACCATCATTCACTTTGGGGTGGGTGCGGCACTCGGGGCGGCCTTCGCTGCGGTAATGCCGTGCACCCCACGCCAGGTTTGGCTATTGGGCGGTGTCTTGTACGGGGTGCTGGTCGGGATAATCGCGTCAGTGGTGCTGCTCGCACTCATCAGCATGAGCGTGAACCTTGGCGCACTCATCCTGGGGCATGTGGTATATGGGATGGTGCTCGGCACGGTCGGTGCCTTCTACCAGATTTAGTTGCAGAAACAAATGGCCGGGGTGGCAAGCACTTGCTACCCCGGTTGGTTTTCAGCGCTAGTTAGGCCTCTTCCGTGGCACGAGCACCACGATATTCCTCATCGATCTCGATCATGCGGCGCACTTTATCGCCAGAGCGCTCGTTGGCGACGTATTGATTGTCGAGCCACGTCTCCACGATCTTCTGACCGAGTACCGGCCCAATAACGCGCGCGCCCATCGTGATAACCTGCGCATCGTTGCTCAATTGTGCGCGCTCCGCGGAGTAGGTATCGTGGCACAGTGCCGCGCGTATACCCGGCACCTTGTTCGCCGTGATGCACATGCCGATACCAGTCCCGCAAATGAGCACACCGCGGTCAACTTCACCTTCGGCGATTCGGTCTCCGACCGTTTTTGCCACGTTGGGATAGATTTCCTTGCTGTTTGCATCGACGCCGTAGTCTTCGAATTCGATGCCACGTTCATTAAGCACCTGCCGCACAACTTCCAGCAGCGGTGCCCCGGCGCTATCACAACCGATTGCGAGTTTCATGTGAGTCTCCTTGTTTTTGTAGTTATATTACGCGATTATTGCCACCATCGATGGGGATTTGCGCCCCCGTCATCTTGGCGAAAGTCTCGCCGCACAGGTCGGCGATGACCCGCGCAACGTCCTTACTCCAGATGCGCACCTTCAAGAGGTTGTTGCGCTGGTATTCCTCTAGCGTCATGCCATAGTGTTTGGCGCGCTTTTCGGCCATATTGTCCTTCCAGATGGCGGTATCGAACACCGCGTTTGGATTGACGACGTTTACACGAATGCCGTCCTTACCCCATTCCAGGGCGGCCAACCGCGCCAGCTGAATCAGTCCAGCTTTCGAAACGGTATACGACGATGATCCCGGCCCCGGTGCTGGCGCACTCTTCGACGCGTTCAAGATAAGGCGCCCACCGCGCGGGGCGTGCCTGATGTACGGGTACAACTCTCGCAAAATCAGTGCGTTGGCATCCAAATTGGTGGACATAACCCACTGCCAAAGGCCATCGTCGTAGCTTTCCAGCGGCGCGTGGTCCTCGTTGATGCCGGCGTTCAAGATGGCAATATCGATGCCGCCAAACGCATGTACTCCGGCGTGAATCGCCTCGATGACTGCATCCTTCTCGCGCACATCGCCCTGTACGCCGATGTAACCCACATCTTCGAACAAATCGCACACTGCCGGGTTGATGTCCAACCCGATGACGGCGGCCCCACGCGATAGGAATTCTTCGGCGCACGCTTTGCCGATGCCCGACGCTGCCCCGGTCACGAGGGCAACTTCGCCGGAGAACTCCGCTTCGATGACGGAAATTGCCGGGAGGTGGTGTGGTTGTGTCGCCTGTGCGCCCAGGTTTTGAATGATGGCATCGGTTCGGCTTTGCAAGTTGGCGGAATCTGCGAGGTAAGCGGCTTGTTGTGGCGTACGAGCCGGTGTTGTGATACCTGCACGGCGGAGATTCGGCTGCTCGCTCTGTCCACGCTGCTCAACGACTCGAAGCTGATCCGCGATTGTCTGTTCTGGGATTTCTTCGTTTGGTGCGGAGATGCCCTGCGCAGCGAGATATTGTTTCGATCGCTCGATGAGTGAGGCCAGGCGAGTCTCTATATTCTCCACCGAGTCGCCGCCGATGAGCACACCATAGCCCGCAAGGAGCAGCGGCTTTTCGGCGTCATGTTCGGCACAGGCTGTTGCCAGGCGCCACAGCGATGCACCGTAGGTTTCGAAGTTGGCAGTATCGCCGAACGCCGCGCCGATACGAGATCGAGCATCCTCTGTGCTTAGCAGGGTGCAAATTTCTGCGGGGAATGCCAGATCAATGTATAGGGTATCCCACGCACATAACAGCAAGCTCACCAACGGGGGTGGTGCATCTCGGCTGTCTACGCGGGCACGCGCAAGCTGCCTATTGAGTGCCTCCTGCGGAGCATCATCCGGCGCGCGGAACAACTTGCGCACCTCATCACGATACACCTGCATCGTCGGCCCGTGCGACTGGTCGATGCGCACCACGTCGACCGGATTACCCCACAAATCGTCGATCGTATCGTACGTACCCCTGAACCAAATCTTAGACATGGACATCCTCAAGAATGGCGCGTGCGGTCACATCATCGGTGACGATTAACTTGACGAAACCCCCACGCAATGCGCCGATAATTGCCCGCTTTTTGTGGAGGCCACAGGCAACACCCACCGTATATGGAATCGAGCGTATCGCGTCCGCAGGCAAGGCAATCACGCGGTCGTTGATGTCCAGGCCAAGTGTATTACCGTCTATGTCGAAGTGTTGGCCGCAAGTTTCGCCCGCTGCTCCTTGATTTCGCATAGCGGTAAGTTCGGCTTCGGAGAGGTGCCCTGCCCGCAAAAAGGCCGATTTGCCTGGTTCCGTTGTACCGACGCCGACGACTGCGACGCGTGCGTCGCTGGCTTTCTTGAGTGTTTCGGCGATGGTGGCCTGCCGAAGAAACAAATCACGCGCCTCGCGGGTATCGACGAAAACAGGGGCATGCAGGTAGTAATAGCGCCCACCAAGCTTGCCCGCCAGCTGCCGTGCGAGTTCAGGCCCATCGATCACGGAGTCTACGCGCGCAACCGAACCGATCATCTGGACGACATCGACGCTCAGATGAGACATCATCGGCATCGCTGTCACGGCTGAGGCGACGCCCGTACCCCACGAGATTGCCAGCGTATCGCCCTCCTGTAGCAGCCCTTCGAGGTGCCAAGCGGCGAGTTGGCCACACATGTGTAGGCGCGTCTCGTAGTCTGCGCTATCCGTCGAGGCGACCAGTACGTCGCCCACGCCAAATACATCGCGGATGGCATCCTCCAGTTGGGGGTTGGTGGCGTACCGTTTATGAACGCGAATCTCGACCAGGCCCTTTTCCTTCGCCTCCTTAAGCAGGCGAGAGATATTCGACCGTGAGATGTTGAGGATGTCACCAATTTTTCGCTGGCTATAGTCACGCTCGTAATACATCGATGCAACGCGAATGAGTAGATCATCGCGTTTGCTGCCGTCTATGTTGGGCCTGGCAGGGGTATTTTCCACCATGATGTTCGCCGTTAAGTCCTGTATTTAGCATCGGTTACAGCAAAGAAAGCGATCGTATGCTCCATGGTACGTGCTATATATCGTAGGTCAACTGCGTAAGACGATCGATATGTGCCCGTATCGCTGGGAAGAGGCCAACGTAAACATCGCTGTACAGTTTGTCGTACTTCGCATGTGTCTCGGCATTGGGCGTAAACGTATCCGTCGTTGACGTCATGCCGTTGGCCGCAGCGCGTGTGTCGGTGTACCAACCGGCCCCCGCCGCTGCGAGGATGCCCGCGCCCAGGTTCGTCGCCTCCGATGTGCTGGCGCGCTTGACCATCACGTTGGAAATATCCGCGATGATCTGGCACCACAAGTCACTGCGCGAGCCACCGCCCATCACGATGTATTCGGTGATGGGGTGGCCGGTTGCCTTTGCGACGCCATCCATCGCAAGCCGATGCTCGAAGGCGATTCCCTCCAGCAGCGAGCGGTAGAAGTGCTCGCGTTTGTGCGCGCCCGTCCACCCGATCGTAATGCCCGTCGCCTGCGGGTCCCAATACGGCGACAGCACCGCATTCCAGTAGGGCACCGTGATCAGCCCGAGCGACCCCGGTGGGAGTTTACCTGCCGCCATGCCGAGTATCTCCTCGGTGGAGAGGTCCAATTGCGGCAGAGTGACATCCGGGGCGAATTCGCGCACGTACCAGCTAATCGAAAAAGTGCCGCCCGCCAATACTTGCTCTGGTACGAACTTCCCGGCCACGGGCGAACACAACGTGCGGAATGCTTTGTCTGCAACGTACGCCTCAGCGTATGCTCCACTAACCATCGCGGTACCCAGGTTCATGTACGCCCGGCCCGGCCCGGTGATATTCGCGCCCAATCCAGCCGTCTGACCGTCGCCGCCGCCTGCGATGACCGGCGTCCCGGCGATGAGGTTGGTCGCCTCGGCTGCCACAGGCGTGATGGTACCAATGATCTCGCCCGGCATGACGATTTCGGGGAACTTTTCGACATCGTAGCCAATCTTCGCGATAAGGTTGGCGGCCCAGTCGCCTGCGCGCATGTCCACGATGCCCATTGGGTCGGCACTGGGAAGGCTGGTTTTCCACTCGCCCGTGAGATGTTGAACAAGAAATGCGTGTGTATCAAGTATTTTGTAAGCCCGCTCGACCACGTTCGGCTCGGTGTTCTTCAACCATACAAGCTTTGGCAGCGATTGAATCGTTGACGGTCCTTTGCCGGTGAGGTCTTGGAGGTATTCGTCGCCGAAAGTTTCACCGAGCCATGCAAGCTCGGTCTTCGCGCGGCCATCGAGCCACAGGATGGCGTTGCGGATGGGGTGACCGTGTTCGTCGACCGGTACGAAGGACTCTCGTTGATGGGTGAGGCAAATCGTCGCGATGCGGTCCTCGCCCACTTCCGAAACAACCGTGCGCAAGCAACCGCAGAGCGCATCCCACCAGTTGTTGGCGTGTTGTTCGTACCAGTTCGGGTTTGGTGAAATCAGGTCGAAGTCCGCACGGCCTTCAGCGACAGGCGTCCCGTGTTTGTCCCAGACGATCGCTTTGCAGGCGGTAGTGCTTACATCGACACCGATAACAAGGTCTTTCGTCATAAGTATTATTCCAAAGAATGCAGAGGTGGGGGGCATAAAGCCCCCCGGTTGAGATGTTGGCGACGAATGACCTAAAGCAGGCCGTTGTCGCTGTCGGACTGGATCGCTTCTTCGATCACAGCGGCGATGTTGTTCAGTGTCGTCTCGATGTCCTGCTCACCCGTGGTCATCAAACCGAGTTCCGTCGGGATGGGGCCACCGGTACCGGAGATCGGTGCCCAGCTCGGGAAGTGAGGCTCGGTACCCATGCGCTCCTGAATCGTCTCCAGGGTGATAGGGAAGTGGCGCGTGGTGCCGACACCCGGCACTTCGCGGGCCTTGGTTTCCTCGGCCTCATAGGTGGAGATGCGCACCGGCGAGTTGGATTGCTCGGCTGCCGCGAGAATCGTCTCTGGGCTGGTGGCCCATTGCAGGAAGACCCACGCCGCATCCTGAATTTCGCTGTATTGCGAAAGCGCCAGGCAGCTGCCGCCCTGGTGGCCGATGGCCGGCACTTCGTCGAAGCTGCATTCTTCCGGCGAGCGCAGCTCGACTTCCATCGGAAGGGAGGCTACTTCCATCAGGCCGCTGACCTTGCTCGACTACGGGATGACGTAGCCTGAAAAGCAATAGACCAAGAAGATACCGATC
>CAYSVE010000223.1:0-8483 GCA_964434365.1 uncultured Anaerolineaceae bacterium
CCCCCCCTGGCCCGGCCTGATGACCTATCTCGGCGAAAACACCGCCGCTAATGACCTCGTGATTCAGTCGTCTGCGGACCCGGCATCGAACCTGTACTACTACAGCAGCGGCATCGCTGCCGATGAACTCACCCTGCCGGACCGCCCCGACCAAACGGTCGAGGAAATCTATACGGCGTTGGAAAACGCACGCAATTCGTACGACACGCTGTGGCTCACAGCGCAGGGCTTCCCCGATTGGCCGAATGCAGGCGTCGTCGAGGGCTGGCTGGGCGACAATATGCAGCGCGTGCGAGCAACCAACGCCGCTGGGCTTCGCATCGAACAGTACGCGCCGCACGCCGTGAGCCAAGCGGAGGCCAGCGCACTATCGCAGCGTTTCGGCGAGGTTGCAACACTGCGCGGGCTGCGCATCTTCCCGCCGGAGCCGGCAGGCGAACTCACGGTGTGGGTGTACTGGCAGGCCGAGGCCCAAACCGACGGCCCGTACAAAGTGTTTGTGCACCTCATCGGCGATGTACACCCGGCGACGGGCACACCGCTATGGTCGCAGGCCGATGCCGAACCGTACGCGCGCACGGTCGCGTGGGAGCCGGGCACGATCTATCGCGAAGTGTATGCCCTGCCGCTAGTCGACGTCCCCCCCGGCGAGTACACCGTCGCGGTGGGCCTGTACGACGCGGGGACGAGCAAACGCCTACTCACCGAAAACGAAGCCGACGCTTACATCACCGAGGCTTTTACTCTGCCATAAACACCGTTTCGATAAAAGCCAAGGTCGCGTCGAGGGCCTGTGCTTGCTGCGCGTCGCGGGTGATGGTCGCCTCGCCATCGGGGAAGATGTAGTGGTCAGCGTAGTTGGCGAACCCGGCATGATTGCCGCCCTCGATGACGACGAACTCGGTGTTTTGTGGGAAGTTCCCCGCCGCGCTCGACACCATACGGTCGAGAATGATGATCGCGTCGTTTGTGCCGTATATCGCCAACGCCGGGATGTCCACGTCGGAGAGGTCGTCCTGCGGGGCCTCGGCCCACATCACCAGCCCCTCGAACGCATCCGGGTTTTCGAACACAAAGCGCGAGGCCGCCAGCGCACCGTTTGAGTGCCCGATAATCGCCCACTGCTCTACATCGGCGAAGGCCGGGTCGTCGAGCACATTTTGCGCCCGGTTCGGCGATTGCATCGCGACGTTGAAGCGCATCTTCGTCATCGCGACGACGTAACCGGCCTCGGCAAGTTGACGCAGCACCACACCGTAGCCCTCCGGGCGAACACGCGCGCCGGGGTAAAACACAATCCCCTGCGTGGGGTTACCCTCGGTAGGCCGCAAAACGACCACATTGCCATCGGTCACTGTGACGGCGTTGTCGCTTTCCAGCGCGTCGAGGGCGGCCTGCATCGGTAGCAGTGGCGTCGCGAGGTACAGCACCCCCAACAGCAACATGATGTTCAGCAATACCAGCGGCAAACCGATGGCAACATAGATGATCCGGCGACCGCGCCGTACACGTTTGTCGGTCGTCATGGGTTCTCTCTCCCCCTATTTGGGTACAAACAAAAAGGCGACGGGGGAAGGACCCCGTCACCCTGGGTAAGCGTAGCAACCGCCGAAACGTTACTCGGAGGCTTCTTCGAGCCGTGCTTCCCACTTGGCGTACATGCGATTGTAAATCGCCTCGGAAATTTCGCCCGACACAAGCTTTTCGTCGAGGCTATCCAACATCGCCTGGATTTCCGCGCGGGTCTTCGGGCCGCTGGCTTCGGCGGGTGCGGCGGCAGGTGCAGGCGCTGCGGGCGCGGCCTGCTGCTGATTTTGCTGCATCATGTTCATCATCATCTGCTGCATCATGCGCTGCTGCTCCATCATCTGCTGCTGCATCTGATTTTGCATATCGGCCTGGCCGGGGTTCATGGCCGCACCAAGTTGCTGGCCGACCCCAAGGCCGAGACCTGCGCCGGTGAGGCCACCGGCGAGGCCCTCGTTGTTGGCGGCGTCACGTGCAATGGCGAGGCGCTCGACACGCTCGTACATCTCGATATCGATGTAGTTACGCAACTCTTCCATGCTCACGTTCTTGGCGGTGAAGGGCTTCGCCTCGAAGGCCTTGATGCGCATCCCCATCGCCTTGAACTTGTCGTTGAGCATCGCCAGGGCCGCGCCTTCGAGGTTGCCCAGCAGGCGGTTGGCATCCATGATGCTTTGCGCGCCACTGTTCGAAATCAGCGAGCCAAGTTCGCCCAACAGCGTCGATTGGATGCGCTCTTTGATGTCTGGCAGGTAGACGGATGCGGTGTTCGCGCCGTATTGCTGCACAAACATGTTTGGGTCGTCGACGCCGATGTCGATGACGCCGTGGGTGATGAGCAACACCACACCAAGGCCTTTGTTCGGCGTTTCGAGGACGATGGGCGGGTTCGTGCCCCAGCCAACCTGCGGCAGGTCCTTCAGGTTGACGTAGTATAGGTCTGCGGTGAAGGGGGTGCGGCCACTCGTCGCGAAGCCGATGATGCTACTGAGGATCGGCAGGTTGCCGGTGGAAAGCGTGTGACGACCCGGCCCAAGCACATCGAGGGCCTTACCCTCGCGGTAGAAGACTGCCGCCTGGCCCTCACCCACGATGACCTGCGACCCCATACGCCAGTCGCCGCTGCCGCCCTGCGGTTCGCGCCACACCAGTTCATCGGGCTGAACGTTGGCGTGGTCGATTACATCAATAATGCGTGCCATGATAAATGCTCCTGAATGCTTAAATGCGCTAGCTTAGCTTCTGGTCGATGTTCTTCAGCACGTCGTCGCGCATGCTGTAGGCCTGGGTGGCCTCGTCGGCCAAACGGGCAATCTCTCGTATCGCCTCGGGGATGCCCTCGCCGGTGTTGATCGCGGCTTCGAAGGCGGTTAGCGCGCCATCGAACTCGTCGAGGTAACGGGCCTGTGCCTCATCGAAGGCGTAGAGTATGTCCATTTCCTCTTCGCCGATATTGATGGCGGCCATAAAGCCACTGTAACCGGGGGTCGCGGTTTTTACCTTCGCCTGGAATGTGGTGAGCTTCTGCTTGGCGTTGGCACTGGCCGTCATGTGCATCATGCCGCCGCCCATCACGAGTTGCTTTTCGAGTTCGGCCATGCGGTCGATACGCACACCAAGCTCACGGGCGACGTAATCGCGAATCATGCGGTCGGCTTCGCGGCGGTCTTCGGCGTTTTGGTAGCCACGGAAGCCGGGGATTTTATCCATCCAGTTTTTGAGCTTGCCACGACTGGCAACGATCTGGTCGTATAGTTCGTTCATGATGGTTCCTCAATCGATAAACACTAGCTTGAGTCTAGCAAAGTCCGGTTTGGGGCGTTCCCCGAATGATTGGGGGGAACACCCACCTACATCACGACAGGAAATACTCGGTGCCGCAAAAGGGACACGCCGCGACGCCCTTGCCTGTGAGGTTGATCTCGCCGCCGCAGTTTTCACAGTGCTTGAGGTCGCGCAGGTTACTGGCTTCGGCGCTATAGAGCACCCCTTTATCCCAGTTGATGTAGCCGCTGAACACCTGCAACCCCACCAACCGGTGGACGATGGCCTTCACATCATCGACGGAAATGCCCATCTGCACGGCGACATCGCGCACCCGAACCTCACCCTCGGCCATAATCATATCCATGAGTTCGCGCTGCTTCTCGCGCTCTTTCTCGTCGACGGCCTCCTGCCCACCACGGGTGAACAGGAACACACCAAAACCGATTTGCAAGGCCACCGGGATGAGCAGCAGGAAGGCACCCAATAGCGCCCCGCCGATTTCCACCTGGGTGAAAAGCCAAGCCCCACCGATGAGGGCGAGGCCAAGCCCGGCGACGATCAACACGATACCGATAATCTGACCCTGATTCACAGGTTATTTATCCTTATGTGCATCAACCAAAACCACTGCTACCGCCACCGCTGCTGCCCCCGCCGAACGACCCACCGCCGCTGAAACTACCGCCGCCACTGCTCCAACTGCCGCTGGAACCGGACGATGACGGTTGGCTGGTGGCCGTGGCCGCCGCGGAGTTCAACATGCTGCTGAGGCCATCGGAGATGGACGACAGGCCGCCGGAGAGCGTCTCCGACATGCCGGTAAGGCCGCCACTGCCCGCGCGTGCGAGGTCGCCCGATGTGGGCATGGGGGAACCGGGGTCGAAGCCGCTGCCGTAGTACCCGCCGGCGTATGTCGGAAAGTACCACATGGGGATGGGGGTTGTGTCGATGCGTTCGAAGCGCCGAATCCACGTTTTTTCCATACCGAAGGCGATGGCGTAGGCCTGGTACTTGTCGAACTGTGAGGCGGCCTGTTCGGCATCGGCGTACTTTTCCAGGTTGCGCAAGTACTCGCGGAAGGCGTTCCACTTGGCAGCTTCGAGCGAACCCTTGAACGTCTTCGCGGGCATCACCCGCCCGAAGATCACCCCGGTGATACCGGTGACGATGATCGCGAACGGCACGCCGATGAACGTGTTCTCGATGGCCGCACTGACCGTAAACACGAACAACAACACCCCGATGACGATCGTAAACACCCCTAACGCCGACCACCGATCGCGGGTGACCTTGGGGTTCATGTTGAACAGGTCTTCTTCCACCATCACGTCGTACAGCTCCGACTGCACGCGCGGCAGCGTGGTGTAGAACTTGTTCTTCAGGCTAGAGAGGGTGCGCTCCATGCGTGTATTGCCGAAGATGCCGCGCATCACGCGCTTTTCGAAGGCGCGCAGGTCGTCGGTGTCTTTGTCGGTGCGCTTGAACGTAAATTCGCTGTTGGTGCCGATGCCGAACAGCCCCTCGGTACGGTCTTCCTCCATCACCATATAGCCCCGGCTGGCCAGGTCGACGAAGGTCGACATCACATCGCGCACATCGGCCTTTTCGTCGACGAGGGTGCCGACAACTGCTGGCGGTAGGTCGCTGGGCGGTTCGCTGAGGTATGTGGGCACCGGGCCGGGGTCAGGGTCGCGGCCCCGGGTGTACCACATCCCGTAGAACGTCAGCGGCCCACCGAACGCGAACAACAACGTCGCCGCGATGCCGAGCACATTCACGATTGGCCCAATCGCGCGTTGCCGATCGAACGCGGCCTGCCACGGGGGTGTCGCCATGTTCGGGTCGTGGGGAAACTGCACACGGAAATCGAAGCGCTCGTTGCCGGAGATGCGCTCCGTCGCTGTGGCGGTGACCACACGCCCGGCCACGTTGATGTCTGATGTTGCGCCGTAGGTTACGATAGGGTCGACAGCCTCGCGGGGTGCAAAACCGGAGGGCATCTGCACGGTGATGCGGCTGCTTTCGATGGGGAACCCAAAGTGCTCGCTCGGGATGGCCGTCCACCATAACTGGTCGCCGCCCTCGTACGAACGCAGCGCGCCATTCACCACGTAGATGATCTCCACGTCGACACTGCTGTTCGTAATCGGCGAGGTGAAGTAGTAGGTGATGGCTGCGCTATCGCCACTGGACCTAAAGCAGTAGGTGCCTGGCTGGTTGCTACACCCCGTTCGCAGGGGGATGCCGTTTTCCGTGACGACGGCATCGGTGATGCTCGTGAGGTTCACAAGCTCGATTTCGCGCTGACCAAACCGCGCCGTGCCGCCAAATGTCACGGTATATTCTTCGACGACGCGATACCGATTCGCTGCGGTGTCGATCTCGTCGATGACGACATCCCATCGGTCCCATACGACCGAGGACGGCTGCGCATAGGCTGGGGCAGCAACCACGAGGAGCAGCAGTGGTAATAAAACTGCTAATCGCCTCAAGTCTGCATTCTCCTTGCATTAATCGTGTCTGAGGCCAGTATAGCATGACTAGCGCCACGATGCGCCCGCCCCCAAACGCAGGCAAAAGCTACGCGGAGGGTGTATCATTATGCTAATTATTTATTGGCCCACGCACTCCATAAAGGAGCACACCCCATGCCCCATGCCAGAATCCTCGTGGCGGCACTACTACTGCTGACCGGCCTGCTCGTGTTGCCGGTTTCGGCGCAAGATACCGAAACGGAAGACGTGACCCCGGAAACGGTTACACCGGAGGCGGTGGAAGAAACCATCGAAGAAGCTACGGAAGAAGCCACCGAGGCCCCTGACGAAGAAACCGAGGCCGCAACGGAGGAAGCCACCGAGGCTGCCGACGATGAACCTGACGCGAACGATAGTGGCCCGAGCGCCTACACCGTCGTAGCGGGCGACACGTTGTTTAGCATCGCACGACGCTTTGGCGTTTCCGTCACCGAGTTGGCCGCTGCCAACAACATCGTCAACCCGAACCTCATCTACGTCGGCCAAACGCTGAGCGTCGATGGCAGTGCGCCCGTCGAAACCCCGGCGGAGGAGACCCCAACCCCCGCACCCACCGAAGACGCCACGCCGGAGAGCGATGCCGACGCAGGCGATAGCGGCACTTACACGATCGTCCGTGGCGACACGCTGTTTAGCATCGCAATCGCCAATGGCACCACGGTCGTCGCGCTGAGCGAAGCCAACAACATCACAAACCCGAACCTTATCTTCGTCGGCCAAACGTTGACGATCCCAGGCGGTGGTGGTGATGCGGCGTCTTCGGCAGCCACCCCCGAGCCAGCAACCGAAGCGCCATCCGACGACCCCACCGAAGCCCCCCCCACCGACGAGACCGAGAACACCGCCGGGGCAACTGCCCCCGGCGCGTCGTTTGCCTACGGCATCCGCGTTTTTGCCGATGCCAACAGCGCGACCAATGTTGCAACGCTGGTGAATGCGTTGGGCACGACGTGGGCGCGTATCGATGTCGACTGGCGCGTGCTGGAACCAACACCGGGGCAGATTAACTTCGCCGACCTCGATGCTGCCATCAACGCGCTGGATGCGCAGGGCACGAACATTTTGCTGACGGTGACGAATGCGCCAGATTGGGCGCGCCCCATCGCTGTACAAATTGCGAACGACCCAAACACCTCAGCGGTCGATAATGCGCTGCGCGAAAATGGCCCACCGGAAGACCTCGCGACGTTCGACTCGTTCCTCACAACACTTGCGACACGCTATGCTGGCCGTGTCGATGCCTATGAAATTTGGACCGAGCCGAATTTGCGCCGCAACTGGCGCAATAGCGAAGCGCCCCGCCTCAGCGATACCAATTATATCGACATGCTGACCGGTGCTGCGGCGGCCATCCGCACCAGTGACCCAAACGCGCAGGTTATTAGTGCTGGGCTTGCGCCCACCGGCTTCAACGACGGGGCGAATGCCATCAGCGATCTGGTGTTCCTCGCGGAATTACACCGCCAGGGCCTCGCAGATGTGGCCGATGGCATTGGGGTTCATGTGGGTGGTTGGGCCAACCCACCCGATGCACGCGCGGGGTCGCAGCCCGCAGGCGTCGAAAGCCACTACGAGGACGCGAGCTTCTTTATGTTGGATCGCCTGGAAGCCTATCGCGAGATTCTCGTCGATGCTGACAACGCCGGTACCGCCCTGTGGGTTACCAAGTTTGGATGGGGTACCAGCGCAGACATCCCCGACGGCCTAGATGACCCGGCGTCGCTGGAACCGACGAACAGCCTCAGTCAATTTGTGTTCTTCAACTATGTAGACCTGGAAGAACAGGCGACGTATATCCCGCGCGCCTTCGAACTCGGGCGACAACTGGGTTACGTAGGGCCGATGTTCTTGAATAACCTCAACGCCTGCCCAGACACAGTGACCGGCGACCGCGCCCCAACTGACTGCTACTACAGCATCATCGCACCACAGAATATTGCGCGCCCGGCCTTCACCGCACTCCAGAGCGCGGACAAATCGTAATCGCGGAGCCTTCCGACATGGTGGGAGGCTCACCCGTGCAAGAGGGGATCGTTAAGTTCTTCGCTGGCGCTGGTATCGCCGGGCGTGCCGTAAATCGAGGAGACGGCGCGCGCTTCATTTGCGATGAGACCTCGTAGTGCCGCCGGTTCGACCACTTCCACATCGGCCCCCCACGCGCGCAGCCACGGCAACAAATCGTTGTAATCGGCGATCTGCAATGTCATACGGCAACGGCCATCGCCAAGCATTTCTAGCCGTTGGATGCTGTGCCACTGCCGGGCCATCACCAACCGGGCGACCGACCGCGCAAACATCAGCACGACGCGGGTTTGGCCAGTATCATCGGCCACAACCCCAGCCGCATAGGCGATATACCGCTTTGGGTCGAAGTTGACGGGGATGGCGTAAGTGGTGGAGAGCAGTTTCGCGCGCACGATTTGCGACAACCGTAGCGCCCGCACACGCCCCACGCGCTGGTCGTAGCCTACCACCATGTACGAGCCTGCGGCCATCGCCTCGAAAAAATAGATAGCGTAGTCGTAGGGTTCTGGCTCGCCACTGCACCACACCTGCACATGCCGCAGTTCGCTCCAGGCACGCGTGAGTTTTTCCAGCACGACCATAAAATGAGGGTCTACCGGTTCTGCACGCAGGCGCTCTGCGACCCGGTTG
>CAYSVE010000224.1:0-8464 GCA_964434365.1 uncultured Anaerolineaceae bacterium
GCGCGGTGCCCGGCACCCTGGAAATTGTTGCGCCTGGGTTATTGGGGTCTTTTTTCTATCGTTGCCCAAATCCGTTGCGTTCATCGACATGGCTATTGCTGGGGTTGGGGGCGGCAGGCTTCAGTTTGGTGTTTGGGGGCACGATGATGCCCGCCGAACCGACGAACGTTTTTCTGTGGTCGGTCGTACCGGCTCTGTTGGTCTTCAACCCGCCCACGCCACTCATTCTTGGGCGGCTCATCGAAACCACCGAAAAACAGTCGCGCCTTGCCGAAGACCTCCAGCGCAGTGAAGCGCGCTTCAGGACGATTTTCAACGAGTCGGTGTACTTCCTCGGGGTACTAAGCCCTGCGGGGGAAATCATCAACTTGAATGATACCCTGCTGCGATTTGTGGGCAGTGCCCTGGACGGGGACAAAGGGCGATTCGCCTGGGACACCCGATGGTGGCAGTGTGCCCCCGACGGGGGAATACAGCTGAAAGAGGCTGTCGAGCAGGTTGCGCAAGGGCAGGAAACCAGCTTTCGTGCAGCCATTTTGGGTAACGATGGCCGAACGGTACCTGTGGATATGTCTTTGAAGCCGGTGTTCGACCAGCGTGGGAGCGTCACCATTATCATCAGCGAAGCGCGTGACCTCACCGGTGAGCTTTTGGCCGAGCAGCACCGGGTCGATTTGGCGGTCGCGCGCGAGCGGAATGCGATTTTGCAGGAGTTCATCGAGGATTCGACGCACCACCTCAAAACGCCGATTTCGATCCTCACCACCTCGCTCGATTTGTTCGAGCGCAGAGTTGCGGCGGGGCAGCGCACACTAACTAGCACGTTACAGACTCTCTCCCCGGGGGTATCGCCCGATGCCCGCACGGAAATCGAAGCCGTGCGGGCGCACCTGGATTACTTGCAAAATCGGCTAGGGCGTTTCGGCGAGGCTGTCGATGATTTGACGACACACGTAGAGGATTTGCTGCAACTCGCTCGCATGCAAAACGAAAACCAGCTTGAGTTAAACCCGGTGGATATGGCCGAGTTAATTGCCGTGGAGATGCATCAATATGTTGACCTGGCCGCGTCGAAGCAGATTACACTGCGCACCGAAATACAGCCAGCAGTGATCGTTCGGGCAGATTTACGGGCGGTGCGGTTGGTCGTGCAAAACCTGGTAGAAAATGCGCTACGCTACACGCGTGCTAATGGCGAGGTGCGTGTCTCGTTATGGGTAGAGAATAGCACGGCTGTGTTCTCCATGACGGATACGGGCATTGGCATCGCTGAGGCCGACCGGCCAAATATCTTCGACCGGTTTTACAGGGCCGGCAACGCGCGCGAGGAAACGCAGCGTGGGACGGGCCTGGGGCTGGCGATTACCCAGCAAATCGTCAAGGCCCACGGCGGCGACATCAACGTGACAAGCGAGCTGGGGAGCGGGTCGGTGTTTCGGGTGAATTTACCCGTCGCGAACAACCAACCGTCGCCGTAACTACTGGAAGAAATCCGTCAGGCGTTCGGTGTACCCCGTTAGTTCGACAAAGCCATAGCCGAGTTTGTCTCCGGTGATGCGCACGGCCCCCTCCCAATAGGTTGGCTGAACCCCGAGTTCCTGGTCGTCGAACAACGACTCGACTGTGAGCGCGAGCGGCTCGCCGATTACAGGCTCATCCACCAACAGTTTCCATGCTACCGGGTACTCCCCGCCCGTGTGAGGGCTAGTCCAGGTGCGGGTGGGGCTAATGGTGAAGGTTTCCACGGGTAAGCTAACCGTTGTACCGTCTTCGCGGATGTACAACCCCGTGTAACCGTTGCTGTTACCGCCGTCCCGCCGAACACGACCGACCACGAGTTCGGTATTGTCCTCGAAAATCATCGAGAACCAATCCCAGCCGATGGCGTCATCGGGCAAAACGTTGGTGCTCCACTCGCGATCCATCCACGTGTTGCCGGTGACCTCGAATGTCGTATTGCCGATGGTGACTGTCCCCTCGGTGCGCAAACGCGGTATCGTATAGTAGTAGCTTGCCTCGCCGGGGTTATCGCCCTTCATGCTGAGGCCGTTGTCGCCATGGAGCACGATCGGCTTGGCCTGCGTCAGGCGTAAATTGACGGCTGCGGCGTCGGTCGCCGCACGAAAGGTGACGTTGTCGGCGTCGGGGCTATCGCCGATCATTTCCCAATCTTCCATCCAAACGCGGTACACCGGGTCGATCTCGGCCCCGGCGAGGCCCACGGCCCCACGGCTGAAGCGGGCGTCGCTGTAGTGTTGTTCGTTTTGCACATCGCTGATGGTGAAGTGCGCCATGTAAAGTTGGCGCGTGCGCCATTCGCTGTCGGTCGTCGGCGCGGTGCCCGGCGGGGCAATGGCCCGGCGGAACAATGTGTATTGAAAGCCGAAACGCCGCCCGTCTTCGTCGGTGAGGTTACCTGTGTAATACCACCACTCGCTGAGGAAATCGGGATGGGGCGCGTGATCCTGTGGGAAGCGCCACTCGCGCGGTTCGGTAGCGCGCGCGTAACCGCTGATGTCGTCGGTGGTGGCGCGGAGTACCGTTTGCGCCTGAATGTCGCCGCCGCTGCTGACATCCACCAAACTAAAACCCACGATTACGATTGCGAGGCCAGCCGTTGCCAGCCCGATAAGTCGCCACATGTCGTGTGCCCTGCTCATCGAACATAGTTTGTACAAATTAGCACAAAAAAATGAGCATGTGATGGGTGTGGATGCGCAAATATTGAAGGAAGATTAGAATAGAAGATGTAGATGAGCACAAAGATGGTGTTGGGGATTGTGAACCATGAGCAGAGATTACAGCGGCACCCCCCTGGTGAAAAAGTTGGGCATAAAACCGGCAATGCAAGTTCTGTTCATAAATGCGCCAGACCACTACATCAACCTTATCGGCGCGCTGCCCGATGAGGTTGTTATCCACAACCGACTGTGTCGTGATCTGAGTTTCATCCATTACTTTGCAGGCAATTGCGCAGACCTCGAACACTGGTTCCCCATCATGCGCGATTCGCTGGCCAAAGACGGTATGCTGTGGGTTAGCTGGCCCAAAAAAGCGAGTGCAGTACCCACCGATGTCTCCGATGTGGTCGTGCGTGAAATCGGCCTGGCCAACGGGCTGGTGGACATTAAGGTGGCGGCTATCGACGAAACGTGGAGTGGCCTGAAGTTCGTCTGGCGAAAAACAGACCGCTAATTGCGCGAGCGGCGAAACTCGGCTAACATCGCCACTGTTTTGTTCAAATACGCACAAGGCAAACTATGGCAACCCAAGAACAACTGCTGATCTCGCCGTACGGTGGTGAACTCGTCAATTTGATGATCCCCTCGGCGGAACTCGACGCAGCGCGCGAACACGCTGCCTCGCTCCGCGATATAAAGATGAACGAGCGCGCCGTCCACGATCTCGAACTGCTGGCTGTGGGGGCGTTTTCGCCGCTGCGCAGTTTTATGAACCAGGCCGATTACCAGGGCGTGCTCGATAACATGCGTCTGGCCGATGGCACCCTGTTCCCAATGCCGATAACGCTGCCTGTCGACGATAAAGTGGAAGTGGGCGAGGAAGTTGTCCTCACGGATCGCCGGGGCCGCCCGCTGGCGATTTTGACCGTGGAAGAAGTATACGAGTGGGACCGCGATGAACTCGCAACCAAGGTCTTCGGCTCCACCGACCCCCGCCACCCGATCGTCGCAGAGATGCAGAGCTGGGGCAAATACAACCTCGCGGGTAGCATGCGTGTATTGCAACTGCCACCCCACTACGACTTCAAGGACATTCGGCGTACACCCGCCGAAACCCGCGCTGTGCTGCAAACCTACGGACACCGCAATGTGGTCGCCTTCCAGACACGTAACCCGATGCACCGCGTCCATGAAGAGTTGACCAAGCGCGCCGCCGAGGCTATCGATGGTGTGCTGTTGCTGCACCCGGTCGTCGGCATGACAAAGCCCGGCGATGTGAGCCACTTCACCCGTTGCCGTGTGTACAAAACCCTGGCCGAAAAATACTACGACCCTGACCGCATCTGCCTGTCGCTCTTCCCGTTGGCGATGCGCATGGGCGGCCCGCGCGAGGCCCTGTGGCACGCGATCATTCGCCGCAACTACGGCGCGAACCACTTCATCGTCGGTCGTGACCACGCTGGCCCTGGCAAGGACAGCAAAGGCCAGGACTTCTATGGCCCGTACGATGCGCAGGAGATGGTCACCGAACATCAGGACGAAATTGGCGTGAAGATGGTGCCCTTCAAGATGATGGTGTACCTGCCGGATGAGGACCGCTACGAAGAAATCGACAAAGTCACCGACGACATGAAGACCGCGTCCATCAGCGGGACGCAGGTGCGCAACGACTATCTTGCGCAGGGTGTGCCGCTGCCGGAGTGGTTCAGCCGCCCAGAAACGGCTGCGATCCTCGGGGAACAGTACCCGCCCAGCCACCGCCAGGGCTTTTGCCTGTGGTTCACCGGCCTTAGCGGCAGCGGGAAATCCACCACGGCGGACGTACTCGCGGTGAAGTTGCTCGAACATGGCCGCGACCTCACGCTGCTCGACGGCGACGTCGTGCGCACGCATTTGTCGAAGGGGTTGGGCTTCAGCAAAGAAGACCGCGATACGAACATCCGTCGCATCGGCTACGTGGCTGCCGAAATTGCCCGCCATGGTGGTGCGGTTGTGTGTGCGGCCATCAGCCCATACCGTGCGACCCGCAACGACGCCCGCAACATGGTGGGTGAGAACTTCATCGAGGTGTTTGTGGATACGCCACTAGAGGTGTGCGAAGCGCGTGATGTGAAGGGCCTGTATGCCAAGGCGCGCCGGGGTGAGATCAAGGGCTTTACGGGTATCGATGACCCGTACGAGGCCCCGGAGTCGCCGGAAATTCACCTGCGTACGGTGAACAACACGCCAGAAGAAAACGCCGAAATGGTGATCGCCTACCTGGCAGAGCGTGGCTTCCTGCCGCCGACCGTCGCTGAAAAGCTGTAACTCACACGCAATCGAGGCCGTGCTTGCATGCTCGGGCGCGGCCTTCTCTTGCTCATCTTGCTGACGCCTGTTCAGTGTATCTGACACATTTGGTGTCCGCAAAACTGCCCCAATGTCAAATCGATGCCAAGACGAATACGCGGAGGGACCATGCGCACACTCATTCGGTTTGTAGGCGGGCTGGTGTTGCTCCTCACGGTGATTTTGGGTATCGCCACGACTATCGCGCTGCTCAACGGTCGGGCGACCCTCCCCACGACGCCGCTTGCGGAGCGGGTGGCCTACCTCGCCGGTAACCCGGCAAATGTGTACATCGCCAACGCCGATGGCAGCGGCGCGCAGCAGGTGACGTTTAGCGAGCGCGATGTGACGAGCTACGATGTGCGCAGCGACGAAATCGCCTATGCCAGCCTGCGCGTCTTCAGCACACGTTTTGGTGGGGTAGGGTTACAAGACACGGTGTGGTTGCGCGATACCCGCCACAACATCGACTACAACATATGCCAACGCGGGTACCGCTGCTACGACCCGAAGTGGGTGCCCGGCGATGATCGCCTCGCGTATGCGCTGAAAGATGTCGACGAATTGCAACGAAGCTTCGCTGTGCTGGCGGACTACCGGCATAGGATGAGCCTCGTCTATGGCCTCCCAAACGATATACGGTGGGCGGCGAATTGGTCGGGCGATGGCGAGTATTTTTTGATCAACACGCATGAAAATGGAACCGATACCCTGGTCATTTACGACAAATATGGAAAGGTGGTAGACGAAGTGCCGGGTTACGCGGGTGTTTTCGATCCGTCGGATGCGAACACCGTCGCCGTGCTGCGCTTCGCCGGGGCCTGTGGCAACCTGTACTGCTCGGAGATGGTTACCGTGGACCTAACGACCGGTACCGAAATGGTGTATGCTCCCTCGAATGAGAGCACGATGCTGTTGAACTGGGGACGCAACCGACTGGCCGTATTGCAGATGAACCGGCGTACCGAGCAAACCCGCATCGTCGATGCTGATGGCAACGTACTTGTCGACGATGAGCACGATAGTTTCGGCAGCTTCGAGTGGGATGCGAGCGGCACACGGCTTGTGTACGAGCGAAACACGCTTACCGGGCGCGAAATTTGGGTGACGGATACGCAGACGGGCGCATCGGTGCGGGTCGCTGATGATGGTTACGGTCCACAGTGGGTACCCTAAGCACGACCCGTCTGACACCGCCCCACCACCGCAGGATAATGACCATAAGAGAGGTCGAAGAGAAATATGAGCTTACACGAGGCGTTGAAATATCCCTGGAAGCAACCGGGGCGCATTTTTTCGCTGATGCTGCTCGGTGCGTTGACGCTACCCATCAGCACGGGGCGTGTGATTGCCCTGCTACTGGCCGACCACTACACCGTTATCGAGCGGGTTTTACTGGGCACGCCGGGGCCGGGTGCGCAGTTGGCCGCTGTGGGGGTCGATGCGCGCCTTTTGGGCGTTGCATTTGCAACCGGTTGCATTTTCTTAGTTGCGTTAGGCGTGGTGATGCTGGCGACGTTGGCCGGGTTCTACGAGGGGTTATTGCGCAGCCTTATACGCGGCTGCGAAACGATTCCACCGGTTTGGGCACAGCAGAACGTCCGGCGCGGGTTTCGATATTTGGTGGGGTACTTTGCCATCGCCGGGCCACTGATTATGGTAGCCTGGGGCATCACGTATGCCCTTACGGGGAGCTTGAGTGTTTCGACTAGTGTGTTCAAAAATAGTGAGGTGACGTCGCAACACATCCTCGCGTTGACGGCGATGCTGCCGCTCGCCCTGACGAGCAGTGTGCTCGTTCGGCTGGGTGCTTTGCGCTACGTTGTTACCGGTAACCTCGCCGACTTCGTGGACGTTGGCGAGTCGGTGCGGTGCATGCATCGCAACGGCGCACACGCGGCTACGTGGATTTCGATGAGTGTGCTCATCGATGTGACCCTGGAACTCATCATCATTTCGTTCGTGCTGGCATCGTTGCCGATTTGCACGTTGTTCGCGGCGACCATCGCCACCCCGGCGCGGGTGCTCATCCACGCACACCTGACCGCGCAGTATGGGCGTCGGGCACGCCGCGCGCAGACGAGATTCGCCTTCGCAGTATGAGCATCGACATCGGGCGCGCCTTCGGCTACGTCGTCGAGCAGCCGCAATGGCTGCCACGGCTCTTAGTGGTTGCCGGGGTCGCTTTCGTAGCAAGCTCCGGCACGCTGGTGCCGCTGGGGGCGTTGGCCCTTGCCGCGCTGCCGATGGATACACTGGGGGAATACATCGAGATACCGACGTGGGCCGCACGGCAAGAATTTTCTGCCACGCTGTTTGCGTGGACGGTGCCGAGCCTGGTTATCGGCCTGGTGGCGACGGCGCTGTTGTTGGGCTACTTCCTCGAAGTGGTGCGGCGCGTTCGGCACAGCAAGCAAGCGCAACTGCCCGGTCTCTCGTTAGCGATGGTTAGCGACGGGGCCGGGATGCTGGGCGCATACCTGGTTTACATCGTGGGGAACATCGCGCTGGGCGCAGGGTTGATTGCGGCGGCGGTGCTCAGCTTGCAGGATACGGTCCTGCCGCTGTTGATTTCGGTGTATTGCTGTGCGTTGCCGCTCACATTGCTCTACAGCCTGTTGATGATTTTCGTTACGAGCCTAGCAGTAGTATTCTACAGTGAGAGCCACAACATGGCGGACTTCTTCGCATGGGGGCGGCTGTGGCGGCTTGTGAACACCCATCGTGGCCTTACGGCGCGCTGGTTCGGCTTTAGCACGCTCGCGAACCTGGGCCTGGGCGCGGTGCAGAATGTGCCGGTCGTGGGCATTTTGCTTAACCTGACGCTTAGTGTGCCGGTGCTGGCCCACCTGATGGGACAATATGCCGCTATCCTCGATGCGAGTGAGGTCGATTCGCAAAGCTAACAGGGGAGCATCTCGTCAATGGACTTTGGTCGGTCGTTTAGCTACATCTTCGAAGACAGCGATTGGATTACGAAACTCGCCGTACTGGCTTTCGTGTCTTTGTTTGGCAGTGTGCTTGCCATCATTCTGGTGGGGCTAGTTCTCGTCGCGGCGGTGACGGGCTGGCAAATACAGTTGATGCGCAATGTGCGCGACGGCGTCGGCGACCCGATGCCGGGTTGGGAGGGCTTCGGCGATAAGATTAGCCTGGGCCTGCCGGTACTGGGGGCGGGCATCGTGTACAGTATACCTGCGATCATATTGGTTCCGCTCGTGATCGTGCCGATCGTGGCAGGCAACACATCGGAGGAAACGATTCTGCTCACGATTTACTGTGTGCTGTTGCCACTGATGCTGTTGTACGGTCTCATTGTTGGGTTCTTCTTGGGGTTGGGCACGGTGCGCTACGCCCAACGCGGCGGTTTTGGGTCGTTCTTCGAGTTCAACTGGATGTTTGCGACGATTAGCAACCAGACTAGCCTGCTGGGGCAGTGGTTACTGTTTACCGTT
>CAYSVE010000225.1:0-8399 GCA_964434365.1 uncultured Anaerolineaceae bacterium
AGGGCGTGCTACTATACGCGGCATGAGCACGCTCGTACCTACCCCCCCCTGGCCCGTCTATGGGCACGATTGGGCCGTCGATCATCTGCGCAAGTCGTTGATGAACGACCGCGCCCGCCACGCCTACCTATTCACTGGTGTGAGTAACATCGGCAAGTCGACATTGGCGCACGCCTTTGCGAGGGCCGTCAACTGCACCCACGCAGACGAAGCGGCGCGCCCATGCGGCGAGTGTCGGTCGTGTTTTCTGGTGGGGCGGGGCAGCCATCCGGACATCATCTATCCGCCGGATGACCCGAAATCGAGCACATCGAGCACGCTGAAGATCGACGCGGTGCGCGATGTCACCGGCAAGCTGTTCCTGAAGCCCTTCGAGGCGCGCTACCGGGTCGCCATCATCGAGGACTTCGAACGGGCGCAGCCGCGCACCCAGGATGCGCTCCTCAAAACACTGGAAGAACCGGCATCGACAGCGATGCTGCTGCTCACGGCCCGCTCGACGGACGGCATTCTCTCGACCATCACGAGCCGCTGCCAGGTGATGAACCTGCGCCCGCTGAGCACCGACGCGCTGCGGCGCATCCTCGAAACGCGCGACGACGTCGCGCCGCCGGAGGCCGATTTGCTCGCACGCGTGAGCGGGGGGCGCATCGGCTGGGCGCTGAGCGCGCTGCAAGGGCAATCGATAGAACAGCGCGAGGCCGCGCTAACTTTGCTGGAAGATGCGCTGCGGGTAGGCCGTGTGGGCCGCTTCGACCTCGCGAAGGACCTCGGTAAGGACAAGGCCGCACTGCTGCAACTGCTCGAACTGTGGACGACCTACTGGCGCGACCTCGTGATCCTCACGCAGGGGGCGACGCTGCCCCTGTGCAATATCGACCGCGAGCCGACGCTGCACGACCTCGCCGCGCACCTGCGGCCCGAACAAGCGTTGACGGCCCTCCGCGCGACGCGCAAAACCATCAATGACGTGAGCCGCACCAACGTGAACGTGCGGCTCGCGCTGGAAGTCATGTTCCTCGACTACCCGCTGTAGGGGGTTAGTCGGCTTCGGCAGCGAGTTCGTCTTCCATCCACTCGATGAATTCGACCATAAACGGTTCTAGCTCGCCTGTGATGGCTTCGTAGGTTCGGTAGTCGTTGATGGAGTCCCGGTATAGTCCCAGATGGTAGTATGCGTTCCCGCGTCCCCAATATGTATTCGCAATCGAAGCGTCGCGTTCGATTGCTCGTGAATAATCGATGACGGCGTGGGCATAATTCCCGAGATGTTTGTTGACCCAACCGCGAGCATGGTGTAATCCCGCTTGATCCAGCCCCAATTTCATCGCACGATCGTATTCGGCAAGGGCATCGGGGTAGCGCTCTAAATCGGAATAAATATTCCCTCTAAACCAATGCGCATTCGCCGTGTCCTCATCGCGCGCTATCGACTCGGTAAAGTCTGCGAGGGCGCGTGCACTATCCTCCAAATGGTAGAAGCCGTAGCCACGCGCATAGTATGCGTAGGCGTAGTCAGGGTCGATCTAGATGAGCCATATACAATCCTGTAAGCCCTCCTTGTACAGTTCCAGTTCGTAGTAGGCAAGGCCACGAAAGTAGTATGGCAAGGTATAGGTAGGCGAGAGGTCAATGGCCGCCGTAAAAAAATCGATAGACTCCTCGTACCACCCCATGTCGTAGTAGAAACGCCCAATCTGGTGGTAGATGACGGCATCGGTGTAATCTGACTGCGCGGTTGCCACGCTGGGTCCACCACTCATCAACAGCACAACGACGAGCGTTAAGCTAACCCACACCCGACGAATCATCGGTACCTCCATACCCGTGTAAGCTTCATAACTCATTGTAGCAACGCGAACCGCATCCCGTCCCTATGACTGCGCTACGCTTGGGCTATAATGCGGGTGTTTCCGTCCGTCACCGAATGACCACACCGACCATGACGTTCCTCAGCCCCGCCCAAACGGCCACCGTCGCCCACATCGTGCAAACGCTCGCGCCCGGCAGCACCGTCGCCGACGACCTCGTCGCGCTGTTGACGGACCTCGCGCCGCCCAACCTGCAACGCGAGTTGCGGCTGTTCCTCAACGCGTTGGAAAACCCCGCCGTCAACAGCCTCACGACGGGTGTTGGCGTGCGCTTCGGCGATATGACCCACGCAGAACGCGAGGCCACCCTGCGGGCATGGGGCACCAGCCTACTGCCGGTCGCGCGGAAGGCGTTTTCGGCGTTTAAGCGGTTGGCGCTGTACCTGCACTACACCGGGGCCGATAACCCCGCCTGGGCCGATTTCGGCTATAGCCCGCCACCCACTGTGCCCAACGAACGCTTGCCAATCGTCGAATTGACGGAGCCGACCACGCTTTATGCCGATGTGCTGGTGGTGGGCAGCGGCGCGGGTGGGGCGGTCGTCGCGGCGGAACTCGTCGCTGCCGGGTTGGATGTGCTCATCGCGGAGAAGGGCGACTACCCGGCGGAAATCAGCGCGGACGAGCGTACGAGCATGAACCGCCTGTACGAACTGGGCGGCATGCTCACCACGGCGGATACCGCCATGAACGTGCTCGCGGGCAGTACCGTCGGCGGCAGCACCGTGGTGAACTGGTCTGCGTCGTTCAGGCCACCGGCCAACGTACTCGCAGAGTGGGCGTACGGCTTCAGTGGCGCAAGCGGGCCGGACTTCCAGGCCAGTGTGGATGCGGTCAGCGCGCGGCTGAACGTCAACACCGATGAAAGCACCTGCAACGCGCAGAACAATCTATTTTCGCAGGGCACCGAGGCGCTGGGCTACACCGCGAAACCCGTCCCGCGCAACGTCGAGGGCTGCGAAGACTGCGGCTTCTGCAACTTTGGGTGCCGCTATGGTGCCAAACAGAGCACCCCCCGCACTTACCTGAAAGACGCCGTCGACGGCGGCGCGCGCCTGCTGCCCAACGCCGATGTGCGCAAGATCATGGTAGCGCAGGGGGCTACCACCGGGGCGGAAGTGGTGGTGGGGGGGTGGGGCGCGGTGGTCGTCCGTGCGCGGGCGGTGGTGTGCGCCGCCGGGGCGATTCATACGCCGGCGCTGTTGCTGCGCAGCGGATTGGGCAATCGACACATTGGCAGTCATCTGCACATGCACCCCACGACTGCCGTCTACAGCCTGTTCGAAGAGCCGGTGCGCGGCTGGGAGGGCGTGCCAATGGCCGTCCATGCCGACCGCCACACTAACCTCGACGGCAAGGGCTACGGTGTACGCCTAGAGACGGCTCCGCTGCACCCCGGCATCGCCGCATTGGCGATTCCCTGGCGCGATGCTGATACGCACGCGACCCTCATGCGCCAACTCGACCACCTGGCAAACATCATCATCCTGGCCCGCGATACATCCGCCGGGCGTGTAGACTTGAACCGGCACGGCAACCCGGTGCTGCGTTATCGCCTGAATGCCGATGACATACGGCATCTGCTGGTGGGCATCACCGAGGCACTCAAAATTCATGAGGCCGCTGGGGCCGTCGAGATCCACGCGCCGCAGCAAATGGGGTTCGCCCGTGGGGGCGACTTCGACGATTTTTTGGGCACGGTGTGGGATGCCGGTTTGCCCCGGCTGGGTTGCCCGCTGTTCAGCGCGCATCAGATGTCGACCTGCCGGGTAGGTGCCAACAGCGCGCAGGGCGCGGTCGACCCCGGTGGCGAGAGCTTCGAAGTGCGCAACCTGTTCGTGGCCGATGCCAGCGTGCTACCGACCGCGAGCGGCGTCAACCCGATGCTGACTACTATGTCCACTGCGCACTACTTAGCGCAGCACATCAAAAGCCGTTTGGCTTAACGAAGGAGCAAATCAATGCGTTGGATGGCACTCGTGCTGCTGGTGATAACCCTCACGGCATGCGGCAACCCGGGCAATGGTGAAGACGCCGTGCTGCCCACCCTGGCCTCGTTCGATGGCGATGCAACCGCTGCCGACACCCCCGCAGATACCGCACCGACCGCCGAACCCACGGTGGCGCCTGCGGTGCCTGTGGCCACCGTGGTACCCGGCTTCGATAGCAACAACTTCAGCCCGGTGCGCCGTGGCGATTCGGCGCAGTACGCTGTCGTGGCCCGCACGAATCCCGACGAGGGCCGTGTGGTGAATGGGGAAATCTACGTGCTCGATGCCAGTGGGGGCCGCCTCCAGCGTGTGACCTACGACCCCGGCCTCGATGCAAGCCCGGCGTGGCTACCCGATGGCAATCGAATGCTGTTCGTCAGCAACCGCGAAGGTCGCGAGCGCGTCTTCATTGTGGATGTCACGTCGGTGCGTGGCGAGGCCACCCGCTTAACGAACCTGCCCGAAGCCGACGAACGCGACCCCGACTTCGCACCCCACGCCGAGTTGGCGTTGTTCTCGGCACGGGTGTTGCCCGACGAAGACTTCGAAATTTACCGCTTCGATACCATCCGCCGCGAGGCCACCCAACTGACCGACAACGACACCGACGATACTGACCCGGTGTGGTCGCCGGATGGCTCGCGGTTGGCGTTCGTCAGCCAGCGTGACGGCAACCCCGAGCTTTACATCATGGATGCTGACGGCGCGAATACCCTGCGCCTTACAGACCACCCCGGCATCGACATCGACCCGTCGTTCTCGCCGAGGGGCGATCGCCTGCTGTTCGTCAGCGACCGCGACGGCATCCCGAACATCTACGAGTTGACGCTGCCAGGCGCGCGCCTGGCCTACCTCGAAATTCCGCTGCCAGAGCCGGGAGAACTGCCGCCGCGTATTCAGGTGCGGCGCAGCCAACCCACCGAAATCTTCCGCCTGACGACCGACAGCGAAATCAAGAGTGAACCGGCCTACGCGCCCAGCCAGGAGACGTTCTACTATGTGTCGTTCATCGATGGCCTGGGCCTCGCCCTGAACATCGCGAGCGCCAACGGTCGCCTGCTGGAAACAATTAACCCGCCGGGGGTGTTTTTTGTCTCGCCAGAGCTGCGCCCCTGACAAAATGTGAGGTTTTTGTAATAGGTGGAATAATCGATAGCGGGGGTGTATCGTTGCGAGGTATAGTACCTATCCTTTAGGACGGGTTTTGGTTGTCGCAACGACGCGTTACAATCGACGCATAATATCAGTAGCGCTTCCGATTTTGTGCGATGTGCCCACCGTGTACGTAATTTCTGACTTATAGGGGGAGACCGCATGGTCTTCAAACGCATAAACGCGCCGGAGGAGGACCCACCGTGGGGCTACCTGACCGGCCTCGGCGCAGTCATTGCGATGTTCATTGCCGTCGCGTTCGTCGGCTCCATCGTGGCCCTCACCCTGCTGCCGAACAACTTCGCCACCGCGCAATTCGTCGGCTGGAGCCTGGGCATGCTGCTGACCATCGGCGCGGTGCGCGTGTTGGTTCGGGGCGGGTGGCATGGGCTGCGCCTCGCCGAAAGCAGCCGGATGCCAAACTTCGTCGCCTTTGCGCTGGGCATCGGCTTCGCGATTACCGTAGACCTCATCGTCATTTTCAGCGCGGCGAGTGTTTTTTCGGTGCCGGAACTGTCCGCACTGCCGCTCAACCGAAGTGTGCTGTTGTGGGCACTCGCGACGGTGTTCATCATGCTGTTGCAACCTATCGCCGAGGAGTTGGTGTTCCGCGGGGTGTTGTACCCGGCCCTGCGCGCACAGGTGAGCGCCACCGCTGCGATTTTCATTTCGGCGCTGTTTTACGGGGTGGTGCATCGCATTTTGTACTACTCGCCCACCGGGGCGACGGCAGGCGCAGTGGGGATTTGGGTGTCGTTGGGCGAGCCGGTGCTCGTTGGGGTGTTGTTGGGCGGCGTGAGGGCTTATAGCGGTTCCACACGGGCGGCGATCTTCACACACGCGGGGTTTGGCCTGTTCGCGTTGTTGAAGGCCGTGTTTATCCTCAACGCCTGATGGATGAGGTGCGCTGTTACTGGGATGCAGAGGTCGAACACTGCATCGTTTATGCCTTCCCTGCGATGTGGACGTGGAAGGACTTTTATAAGACGCAGGCCATCGGCGATGCGTGGCTGAGCGATACCCTCGAAGACACCGCCATGGTGCTCGATTTTAGCGAGAGCGCGGTCTTCCCACCGAACTCGCTGGTGGAGTTCCGCCGGGTGATTGCCCACTTACCCCCGAACGCCCGCCCACTGGTCGTGGTGGGAGAAAACCAAACGCTGCGCGCGATGATGCACATGGCGGAACGCATTTACCCCCGCGCGACGCGCGAGGTGCTCACCTTCGCGGCGATGGACGCGGCGCGGGCGTTCCTTGCGAAACGGTGAATTATGCTATAGTGGTGCCGTGCGCCTACACCCGGAGGGAAAACCCGTATGCGTCGTCTCTTGGTTTTGCTTATTGCTGCGAGTGTCGCCGTGTTCGCGGTGGCCCGTGCCCAAACCGACGAAGAAATACCTTTGCCCATTACCGAAACGATTCAGTACGAGGTTGGCCTCGGCGATACACTGGACCGGCTCGGTGCCACATTCGATGTCGATGTGGCCTGTTTGATCGAAGATAACGAGATCGAAAATGCGAACCTGATCTTCATCGGTCAGGTACTGACTATTTCGGTGGACTGCGGGCCGTACTTCGGCGGCGGTTTCGTCGCGTTCCCACGCCCGCTGGCCATCGAGGAACAGGGCGGCGGCGGCCCTCCGGCGTATGTCGTGCGCGTCAGCGATACGCTGGACACCATCGCGCAAACGTTCAACGTAAGTGTGATTTCGCTGCAAGAGTTCAACGAAATCGAAGACCCGCTGCTGCTGCTGCCTGGCACGGTGATTTTCATCCCGCCGGGTGCCCCGGCCTACGGCGAACTGCCGCCGTTGCCGGGCGTGAGCATCGAGCAGGGTGGGGGCGGCGACCCGCTGTATGTGGTGCAACCGGGCGACACGCTCGACACCATCGCACAGTTCTACAATGTGCGGGTGGGCTGCGTGGCGGTCGCCAACAATTTGGAGAACCCCGGCCTCATCTTCCCACGGGCGACGCTGCTCATTCCGTCCGATTGCCCGGAGTACGATGGGACCTTCTTCAGCGGGCGCATCCTCGACGAGGACCGCACGCAGAACATCCCTACGGTGACGCCTGTGCCGCCCACGCCTGAGGGTGGTGCGCTGCAAGACCAACTCGATGCCACGCCGACGCAGGAAGGCCCGACGTTCACGCCGATGCCGTCGCCCACGTTGGTGCCGACGTTGCCGCCGGTTACGGTCTTCCCGACAGAGACGGTGCCACCCATCGAACTGGGTGAGGAGGCCGAAGTGCCCATCGCCTCGCCGACGCCGGAAGGCGCATCGGTGCCGCAAGATGCAGCGGTCCCCGAAGATGACGACGACGGTGGATTCCTGTTCGGGCTGTTCGGCGACGGTGGTGCCACGCCGACGCCAGAGTTCGGAACGGGGGGCGCTGGCGGTGGCGGTTCGGCAGAAGTTGGGGCGGTCGGTAGCGATTTGAACCTCATCGAAACGCTGGAAGAGATCAGCGAGGACGACGCGGGGTAGGGCGTCTGCTTTACACACGTAATCGTAGGGGCGCAGGCGAGACGCGTGTCGAGCCTCGCCCACGCATCGGCGCAGTGCTCGTAGGGACGTAGCCCGCTACGTCGGCGAAAATGGGCACCCCGAGTGGCGCGATGTAAACCGCCGATTTCACGGTCGAAGCCAGCAATATGTACAAAAATTGCCATGAAACGGGAGCACACACTGGTGCCCCCTACACTGGTACTACCAGCGGTCTACACTCACTCCTACACGGCCTGGCACTTTCGGTTGGTCCGCCGAATCATCGATTATTGTGTTCCCCCGGAGAGCTTACCCCGTGCAGCACCTGAACACCGTGTGGCAAATTGCGAGCACTGCGAGCGCCCTCGCCCGCGCGAAGCACACCTATACCTTCCCCATGCGCGTCGATGGTACCTTCTACCTGCAAGCCGAAAGCGCCGCCGTGCGCCTCGTCCGCTGGACGCGCCCGCAGGTGGAGATCACGACGGAACTCATGCCGCCGTTCGGGTGGCGGGTGGGCAACGACTACGACGACGACGGCGTGTACTTCGTGGTGCGGCGGCGGGCGGTGATGGGGGTGCGGGCCGTGCTCGATGTGCTGGTGCCCAGTAGCGCCTACCTCGTGCTCAAGCTCGATGATGGCCTTATTACCCTGGACCATGTGCGGGGCACGCTGGAAATTCCGCCGCCGGGCGAGCCGACCCCGCTCCTCGCGCCCCCCGCCCTCCCTCGCTTCATGATCATTGCCGCCTACCGCAGTGACGCGAGGGATGCCACGGAGGCGCAGCGCATCCTGCGGACCCCTCGCGCGCACGTTCAGCTCGCGGAGCTGGTCGTGGGCCCCCTCGACCATGCCGCCGCGCGGGCGCTCGCGCGCGCCCAACTGCCCGCCCCCT
>CAYSVE010000226.1:0-8337 GCA_964434365.1 uncultured Anaerolineaceae bacterium
GCGTGTGCCGCTCGATGGGCGACAAACTTTGCCAGATCGTACGGCATTCTATTTCGACGGGTTCGCGCTTTACGAGTTGGTTCGCGAGCTGCTGATCCTCGATGTCCGTCATGCGATGGTTGTTGAGCAGCCATGTAAGCTGATGGAAACTTGCTCGTAGCAAACCCGCAAAGCCGCCGGTCGCCCAGATGAGAAATGCCGTCACATCGGAGGAGATATCCATGTTGTTGCGACGCATCAGGTCATCGACGAATCGCCGGGAATCGGTGGCGTTGTAAGGGCCGATGTAGATGAGCTTGTCGGTAAAAAGTTCGACAAACGGCTCGATACGAAGCGGATCGAGTTCGTACCGTTCGATGAGGTCGGGCAGGGGCGCTCGTGTAAAGGTGACGTAACTCAACTGTTTTTTGTTGGCGTCTCGCAAGCCCCGCAACGTTTGAAAGAACTTGATCGGCATTTGCTCGAGCAATTCTTCGAATTCGTCGAACATAAATGCGATTTGTATGCCACGTCGCATGAAGAATTCCAGGCCAAGTTCGAAGTAACGCAGACCCATATACGCATAGAGTGGGTTGGTTCCGTCTTGCAACGATCGATACATCTCGAAGAAGGCGCGCGAATCGTCATCGCCAAGTTCTTCTAGCGGGTAAAACGCTGTGAACAACCGGTGCATCATCAACTCGTAGCCCGCCCAGCACTTTATCTGCTCCAGGTCATCGCCCGCGGTGGGTAGGGGGCCAAGCATATTGGGGTCTATGATGATGGACTTAAAGTGCACCGATCGGGTTCGTTCCATGTAGCTCGCCTGAACGTCCTTGTCTGCGAGGTGTTGCAGAAGGTTGGTTTTGCCGACGCTTCCTACACCAACAAGGGAGCAGGAGTCGGTCGCGCGCCAGCAATGCATGATGCGCCCAACCTCCTCCTGACGAAAATCGAGCGGGTGTTTGCGGGTGGAACTGGTCATGGCGTTTACTCCGAGATGGTGCAATTGGGACTTAGTGAGATGAACTCTCGACTGAGCCAGCCGGTCTGGTTGCGGTAGGTTGTTTGCCACCACTCGTTATTGTCGCTTACAGCGGTTAAATACACAACTGTCTCGAAGGGTATCACTAATAGAACATCTGATTCTGGGTCAGGGCGCTCGCGCATGTTCAGGTTAAACAGCACCGCCGCTTCGCAGTCGACTGCCTGCGTAGGCTCGAAAAATGTGGGGGTCACAGTAGGGTATTCGATGCTCCGTCGCGTGCGTGTGGGTGACGGTTGGGGGAGGGGTGTTCGGGTTTGTGTTGGCGCTGCCGTGGCCTGGCTTTGTGTCGGCGCTGGTGATGTTCCTACAAGCTGCACCTCGCTTTGAACATTATCGAGTGCAACCTGTAACACCGACGTCGGCGTGAGCGGTGGGAATATTTGGCTGGGGATAATCGGAATGTAGAACATCACTGCGACGATTAGTGCACTGCCGACGACCCCCAGAATGCCTTTCGAAACGGTCCAGCTGTAGCCTTGCTTCTTGTAGTCTAGCAGTAAGCAGATGATACTAGCCCACACCAGCACGGCTACCGACACGAGATTCACATACATTGGCAGTCGGGTGATGGATGCCTGGTTGTTGGCGTCGATTGTGTAGCCTCCCGCAGGAAAGGCCACAGCAAAAAATAGGAATACCGTACTCCAGGGGCCAGCGCGGAAACTGCCGCGCAGCGATTGGAAAATGCTATTGAGGCCAAACAGAATAGCAAACAGGAGGCCAAAAGTTGCAGCGATAATTGCCATAGCTTGTCGCAAACTCCTACGGATGAAAACGAACGCTGCCGATTATAGCACGTGCGGCTGCAACACCCTCCGAACAAAATCAGCGTTGGTTAAGATGACTTACACAAAGGCGAGTTCCCTTTCGGGGAAGGGGGTAAGTTTAGAGATCTTACATTACCCTGTGATAAGTGATCTTATCGGTAGTAAAATTCACAATCGATTCTCCCAGTCGCAATCGGTGCTCTTGCTTTACAGGCTGTGAATGGTTTATAACCGGCACCTTCAATTATGCGTGGTTCTGTCGTGCACTTTCTGGCATATCATAGAATCGTCGTTGTCAAAGTGTTGTGGGGTCAACTCAGTTATGCCAGTCTTCAAACTTGGTCCAGTGCACATCAGCTATAGCCAAAGGATATATGTTGACGAATGGACAGTTTTCGGCGTCAACATCGCCAAACTTGGCGGCAATTCTCCAAGGGCGCAAGCCACTCGTTTTGCAATCTTCAATTTCTTTGCGCCAATCATCATACTGCTGGCCACAATTCCTGTTAGCTGGTTTCTTGCAACAAACCTGCTTCCGGTCGAGCTTGCATTCGCACGTACCGGCGTCGAAGCCGTTGCGACTGTCGTCGACCGCCAAACTGTCGCCAATCCCGACCTCGGCGAACAATACCTCGTTTCACTGGAATATCTCGTATTCGATGGTACAACCCAAGTGGCCGAGCGTGCTGTGGGCGTGGAACAGTTTGAGGCGCTCAGTGTTGGTAGTCAGGCTAATGTGATTTACCTGCCAACCGCTCCATCGGAGATTCGCCTTGGGCGTGCACGGGTCGAGGTTATACTCATTTTGCTGCTAGCTACTGTACTCAGCGCCGGCCTGGCGATTATTCCACTCACCCAATTGCGTACCAAACTTTCCGTCGTAGCTGGCACCGAAGATGCGCAAGATCGGCTCCGCAACAAGCTCGGAGAAATGCCCGACGCACTTGCAGCACAACGTCGAGAGCTTGCCGAAATGTACGAAAAGGCACCCGAGCGAAATGCAGCAGCCAAGGCGGAGCGCGATTCTCGCATAACTGAAAGTGGACTACCAGAGTGGGCCTATATCGCGACGATGAACAGCCGTGCATGGATGAGCCTGGGCATCTGGTTGTTGGTGGGCCTCTTATTTCCGCTAGGCGCGTACAGCGCCCTTGGTAGCGTTATGGAAGCCCGTAGCGTGATGCTGCGCGGGGAATCGGCATCGGCAACGGTGGTCGACCGGCGAGAAGACAGCAACGAAAATGCCGATAACAGCCGCCCGAGATGTTACCTCACCTATGAATTCGATGCAGATCCGGGGCAAGGGGTTAATCTCGTACGCCAGGAAGAACACGTGCAAAAAGATTTCTACGATACACAAGGGATTGGGAACACTACTACACTCCGCTATTTACCCGAAGACCCAACCGTCGTGCGCTCCGATGGCGCTAACGGCATGCTTCTTCTGATCATCGCAGGGATGGGCTTCCTGGTGGCGTCTATCGCCGGATGGCTGATGGTCGTTGGTAGCCTGGCCGCGCTCATCGCGTTTGGCAAGGCCGCCTACGCGAATCAGCAAACGACCCAAATCGTCTAGAAGGCAGCGGCACACAACTGAGAATTTTCCGTGAGCAATGTGTGTGAGAGTATGCTACAATGTTGCGCGGCACACATCCATGCAAGCACAATGCAAGCGCTTGCAAGCCACATTTACTACAGCTTAACTTAGGAGATTTTCCCGAATGAAGTTTGTTGTACGCACTCTACTTTTCGGTCTCTTGCTCATCGGCGGCCTGCCGATGGTCGGCGCGCAGGATAGCATCGACATTGCTGTATTGCTGCCCGATACCGAATCCTCTGACCGTTGGGAGAACGATGACCGGCGCTTCCTCGCCGAAGCCTTCGATGCGGCTGGCGTCACCTACTCCATCGTCAACGCCGAGGGTGACCCCACCCAGCAAATCGCCCAGGCCGAGCAGGCCATTACTAACGGCGCCCAGGTTATCCTCATGGTGAACTTGGACAGCGGTAGCGGCGCTGCCATCATCGACATCGCACGTGCTGCCGACGTGAGTGTCATCGACTACGACCGTCTCACCATCGAGGGTGACGGGGCCGACTTCTACGTCAGCTTCGATAATGAATCGGTCGGTCGCCTACAGGGTGAAGGCCTCGTGGCTGCCGTTGAGGCGGCAGGCCTCGAAAACCCGCGCGTCGCCGTGTTGAACGGCTCCCCCACCGACAATAACGCTACGCTGTTCAAGAACGGCTACGATGGTGTCATCAACCCGTTCTTCGAGGATGGTAGCTGGACCGAGGTCGACGACCAATCGGTGCCGAACTGGGACAACCAGGAAGCCCTGATTATCTTCGAGCAGATTCTCGCTGCCCAACCCGAGGAATGCGGCGTCGATGCTGCTATCGCCGCGAATGACGGGCTGGCGGGTTCGGTTATCGCCGCACTAGAGAACGCGGGCTGCGATTTCATCCCGGTTACCGGCCAGGATGCGACCGTCGGTGGCGTGCAGAACGTCCTCGCTGGCCGCCAGAGCATGACCGTGTACAAGGCCATCAAGGCCGAGGCTGAGGCCGCTGCGGCGCTCGCTATCGCGTTGGTGAATGGCGAAGACACAAGCGAACTGGTTACCGGCGTTGTGAATAATGGCACCAACGACGTTCCGTCTGTGCTGCTGGTTCCGGTCTCCGTGACTGCCGATAACGTCGCCGAAACCGTTATCGCCGATGGCTTCCGCACCTGGGAAGAAATCTGCGTAGACGACATCGTTGAGTTCTGCCCAGAGGATGCGATGATGATGGACGACGAGATGATGGAAGAAGAAATGATGGACGCCGAGGCGACGGAAGAAGCCTCCTAAGCGCCCCTTCGCGCGAGTCATCGCGCTGCTAAGTTAGTACCTGTTAGCGAATCAGGGACATCTCCGGGATGTCCTTGATTTGTATATACACATAAACATAGAGGTGAATTAATGGCAGACAACACCCCACTGTTAGAGCTTTCTGGGGTTTCGAAGCGCTTTGGCGCCGTTCAGGCCTTGTACAAGGTCGACTTTACATCTCGCGTCGGCCAGGTTATGGCGCTCGTGGGCGACAATGGTGCGGGTAAATCGACGCTCATAAAGGGTATTGCGGGCATATACAGCTACGACGAAGGCGCTATTCGCTTCGATGGTAAACCCGTTCAGATCAACTCTCCACGCGATAGCGCACAACTGGGCATCGAGGTGGTATATCAGGACCTCGCGCTGGCAGACAACCTAGATGTTGTTGCGAATATGTTTCTTGGGCGCGAAATTCGTAAACCACCGACCATCCTTGGCCGCGCATTTCCGCAGTTGCCGGCCATCCAACTGGATGAAACCGCCATGGAGCGTGCTACGATCGAAACCCTGACCTCCCTGTCGGTGAGTACGCTGCGATCTGTGAGAACGCCTGTCGCAGCGCTCAGCGGTGGCCAACGGCAGGCTATCGCGGTCGCAAAAGCCGTGATGTGGAACTCGAAGCTCGTTATCCTCGACGAGCCGACGGCAGCCCTTGGTGTAGCTCAAACTCGTCAGGTGCTCGACCTCGTTCGTCGCCTCGCGGACAATGGCCTTGCCGTGGTCATTATTTCGCATAACCTGCACGACGTGTTCGAGGTTGCCGACAGCATCACGGTGCTACGACTTGGGCAACGCGTTGCCGAGTTCGAAACGTCGCAGACCACACAAACAGAGGTTGTCGAGGCGATTACCGCTGGGCAGTTGCTGGTGGTGCCGGGTATGGAAGCCGAAGGTAAGGTGAAAGCAGGATGAGTACCGCACAACAAGAGAACCCCCTATTGGCGAGCCGCGAGTCGGTAAGTTTTGGCGAGTACGTCGCAGGCTACTTTCGCCGAATCCGTGCTGGCGACTTCGGCACGCTGCCCATTATCATCGGCCTTGTGCTTATCGCCGCGTTTTTCCAGGCCCAAAATAGTAACTTCCTCACACCGCGCAATCTCGTCAACCTTATCGTGCAAATGGCTGGCATCACGACGATCGCATATGGTGTGGTGTTTGTCTTGCTAATCGGCGAAATCGACCTCTCAGTCAGTTATATCAGTGCAGTTGTTGGTGTTGCGCTGGTTGTCGTGATGACCCGTGGCATCCCTTTGCCCGGCGAGGCGGTGCTCACATTACCCTGGTTCCTGGCGTTGCCGTTTGTGCTCCTTGTTGCGGCGCTCATCGGTTTTATCCAGGGCAGCATCATCACCTATCTGGGGGTGCCGGCGTTCATCGTCACGCTAGCCGGATTCCTCGTTTGGAGCGGCATGGTACAGGTCATTTTGGGGCGTGGCGGGCTTCTAAGGATCACAGACCCAGTTATCACAGGTGTCGCGAATTCGTTCATCCCAGGCATCTGGGGTTGGATACTCGGTATCGTTGTGGTGGGCATCTACGTGTTATTCGAGGTGCAAGGGTATCGTTACCGCCAGGCCGAAAACCTCGGTAACAAGCCGATTCTTGCGGTTGTGCTGCAAATTATTGCCGTCGCCGTAATTACGGTCGTCGTGGTTGGCATCGCCAACCAAGATCGCGGGGTGCCGGGCGTGGGCATTCTGTTGTTGGTGCTGCTGATAGGCATGAGCTTTGCCTCCACTCGCACCAGCTTTGGGCGCTACCTTTACGCCGTAGGTGGCAACGCTGAGGCCGCGCGGCGCGCGGGGGTTAACGTCCAGCGGATTCGCCTGAGCGCGTTTGTCATTTCCGCTGTGATGGCCGGGGTGGGCGGTATCGTTCTGGTGTCGCGTCTGCGTTCTGTTTCGTCGAATGCCGGTGGTGGTGACCTGCTCTTGAATGCGATCGCAGCGGCTGTTATCGGTGGTACAAGCCTTTTCGGCGGGCGCGGGCACGTCTCGAGTGCGATCCTTGGCGCGCTGGTTATCGCCAGCCTGGATAATGGCATGGGCCTACTGGGCTGGAGCGCCGGTATCAAGTCGATTGTGACGGGTATCGTGCTGGTGATCGCCGTGTTGCTGGACTCACTGTCGAGGCAGCGTCAGAAACGTGCAGGTATCGCGTAACGGCCACACGAAAAGCACCGGGGATTATATTCCCCGGTGCAATCGAAAATCGGTCAGGCTTGCTTTGTCTGGCGGCGACGTTCACGTTCGCGGCCAAAGCGCCCAAATAGCTGGCCGAATTGCTTAAAGAACGGTGCTGGATCTCGTAGCCACAGCACGCCGAACACATGTGGCGAAAAGTACGGCTTAAGGAACTCACCCAACTTGAACTCGCTCTTGTCGTCGCGGACAATCAGGTTGACGATGTCGGTCAGTTCCTCGATCCAGTAGACGCGCTTGTAGTCATCGACATGAATCTGGTTGTCTTTCACAAGGTCGTTGTAGATGATCCACGGTACATCGATTCCTGCGCCGATGGACAAGCCCACATTACGCGGTAGCCGCGCATTCACTTCGATAAGCTTTAGCTTGTTGTCGCGCAAATCGCGCTTGAACTCCACACTGCAATAGCCCTGGTAGCCCACATGGGCCATCAAGCGCTTGGCTTGTTCCTGCACAACCGGGTTCTGATCAGTCGCCACGCCGACGCGCATCACACCGAACTTAGGTGGGCTTTGACGCACTTTGTTGTTGAAGAACTCGAAGGCCGCCTCACCCTTGCTGTTGATGTACATCTGCACCCGCTCAAGCAGGTGCTCGCCGCCGGGGATGATCTCTTGGACGACGACTGGCTGCTTGGCCTCGAGTACCTGTGCGAACCGTTCGCTGAGTTCTGCAAAGTCCTCAACGATGAAGGCCTTGGTCTTAAAATACGCGACAAACTCATGCGAAAGCACGGGCTTGATGATGCAAGGGAACTGTAGCTCACCCTCATACTGCGCAAGCTCTTCCATCGTTTTCGGCTCCACCGTCCGCGGATGCGGCACACCGCATTCGGCAGCACGTGTGTATGTTTCGGCCTTTTCGATGAAGTTGCGCAACATGCTGTATTCCGCTGTCGCGATCGTATAATATTGGCTCAGGCGCGCTTTGTGTTCGCTCAGCGCGACCGCAAAATAATCGCCGGTTTCGCAGATGTAGGCACCGTGCCATTGTTCGTTTTCGACCAAATAATTCGCCAGCGCCTCGGTATCTTGTGGGTCGGGGCACCACGCCACTTCGCTGGCGTAGCGCGACGCTGTCCCACAGTCGGCGCGGTTGTGTGTCATCGCGATAACGTGTATCCCTTTGGTGCCGAACGACCGTATCACCGACAAGCCGCCGGGGTTGCAACCTAGCGCAATAACTTTTTCCATGCCGCCTCCATTGGTTTACCGCTTAGCCCACAAATCGATACAGAAATGAGTGTATGTATGGGGGTGGTGTACCGAACCACATGACAAAAAGGGAAATAACCTCGGCCAATGTTACCAAGGTTCGTGGGCTATGCAATGCAGACAAGTTTTTCTTGGGAATATTGTCATACGTAAACGAAAAAAGCACCCTTACACAGGATGCTTTTGCGTTGTGCCCCATAGGGGACTCGAACCCCTGTTTCGGCCTTGAGAGGGCCGCGTCCTAGG
>CAYSVE010000227.1:0-8322 GCA_964434365.1 uncultured Anaerolineaceae bacterium
TTCCGGCATTGGCCCCACAACACGCCGATCCTGTACGAAAATCTCGCCTTTGTCGGCATCCAACAATCCGGCGAGCAGCTTCAACAGGGTTGTTTTTCCGCACCCGCTGGGGCCAATAATGCAGACGATCTCGTTCGCATCGATGCCAAGGCTTACATCGCGCAAGGCCTGTACCGAAAGCCGTTCCTCACGCCCGATATAGGTTTTGTGCACCCCCTGCATACGAATCACACGGCCCACGGGGCGAAAACCCTCTCCGCTTGTCGCATCGCAGCGCTGATGAGAAAAGCCTCGGCAACCACGATCACGACCACTGCATAGGTGCTACCTGCATCGAAGCGACCTCGAAAATCGAGTATCAACCGCCCAATGCCGACCGCGCTCAACAGCAACTCCACAGTTATCATACCGGCCAGCGCACGCCCGATACCCACTCGCAACGCAGCCAGCAGCGCGGGTAACGCCCCCGGCAGAAGCACCCGCCGCCAGATCACATGTCGCGACGCACCGAAACTGCGCGCCATCAATACCAAACCGGGATCAATTTGACGGACACCCACCCGTACGTTTACAACAAGATAAACAAAGACGTACAGAAAAACCACCCAGGCACGTGCAGCCACACCAACCCCCAGGCCGAGTATCAACACAGGCACGAGTGCCGACTTCGGCAGTACAAGCAATAATTGGATGTATGGCGACACCATCGCATCGAAAGCCGTAGAGGTACCCACCGCAATGCCGAGCGGCACACCCACCAGGAGCGCACTACCAAAACCAATCAACATCGCCTGGTGGCTGATCCACAGGGCTTGCCACAGCGTGGCCGAAGTGAGGAGGTTCAGCGTCGCACGCACAGTCTCGCCGACCCCAGGAAACAGCACACTCTGGGAAAAAAGACTATAGGTCTGCCAACACAAGAGCAAACCAACGAAGGGCAGTAAACGTAGTAGCCAGCGCCCGATCATAATCGCGTTGAACTCGACAATAAGAAAGATGCAAAACTCGATAGTCGGCACCTTAGCCGAAAACGCACGCCGAAGCAATACACAGCTCATCCGCCTGCTATCAAGTAGCGTGCATTGCATCCCGTAGCTCGTCTGCCATAATGCGCATCTACATCGCATGTACCTATGGAATCCGCGAAATGCACACGAGATTCGGCACACTAGGCCGGTATGCGAGCTGGTTGGGGCTGTCGCACATTGTTGTGACCTTGATCTACGTCGCACTACAGTTGATTATCACAAACCGGGGAGGTGCCCTGGTCTATGGTCAACTGATCTTAATTCTTCAGTCTGGTGAGCTTCTCTATTCCATCATCGACGCGAAGGTATGGGAACTGGTCATTACATATGTACCCCGCTTTCAATCGCAGGGACAACCCGACCAGGCACGTCGTATTTTGCACCTCGCCTGCTGGCTAGAAGCCGGGACAGCGATAGCCGTCGGCTCCGCATACTTTGTGGCGGCCCCATGGTTCGCCGCACAGTTTTTCGACGGGGCAATCGATTTGCGAATCTTGCGCACAGCGGCGGTCGTCTTCGTGTTTCGTGCACCTGTGGAACTTGCGAACATCCTGCTCGAAATGGCTCGACAATACCGAACACTGGCTATCATCCGGGTTTCTGTGGCTACCATCCAACTCTGCATGCTCGTATTGCTTGCGACCACCGCAAATGTGGCATTGCAGCCGCTCATCCTTGTTGAAGTATTGGCAAAGACAGCACAGAGCCTACTGCTCATCGGCCCAACAGTGCTTGCAGTGCGCACCTTAGGGCTAACAGACTTTTGGCAGTTCGGTCTGCGCCCGCTTGGCCGTCATGTGCGAGATTTAAGCGTGTTTTTGCTATCCACACACATATCCCGGTCAACCGTCACGGTGCGCAACAAGGTAGACACCCCGCTACTTGGCTGGTTTACAGACCCAGCGACCGTCGGGGTATACGCGCTGGCGAGGCGAATCGTACACCATACACGATTTGTGGTGACGCGCATGAGTCGTGTGCTCTACCCTGAGTTTTCGCAGCTCGTCGCCCAGCAGGCGTTCTCTCAGTTAAGGCGCACAGTGGCCCTCGCGCTTGCACTTACACTTCCGCTGATGCTTGTAGGTGTATTGGCTTTTGCGGGTCCTATGAGTTGGCTGCTGCCAGTCGTGTATGGCGAAGAATTTCGTGCCAGCATTCCACTAGTCCGCATTCTTGCAATCATCCTCCTGGCGTTGCCCTTCATTGCGCTAAAGCCGATCCTCGTGAGTGGTGGTTTCTCGCAAGCTGTTGCTGTAATCGATGTCGTAGCAACGCTAATCTTGCTCGGTGCGGCACTTGCGATTTTGCCAGTTGCCGGGGGCATTGGGTTGGCATGGGTCGTATTGTTCAGTCAACTGTTTTATGGCGCACTTATTGCTGGCTTAGCAATTTGGTATATATCAACGAAATGATAAACAGGGAGGACGAGCATTGCACTTTCATTTGCTGGACTACACGTAGCATCTTTGCGAAACTTTCGATCATCCTTTACTGGCCCTCGAAGGCATGCTAGTCTTTGGCATGGTGTGCGCACCCTGTTGATTCTGCTTGCGCATCACCCGCAATGCCCAACACCAACCTTCGTAACATGGTGTCATGCCGCACGTTGTCGAGGTGGGATGTGAACACGAAGTGTTCGTTACACCCCAAAACGGTCGGTTACCTATATCGGCCACCTCAGTAGGGCACAACGACCTCAAGAATCTTTTCAGTGAATACCTCAGAATGCGGGCGGATATATGCTTCGCAGAGACCTGGCTACACTCCCTTATCGGCTATTGGAACACGAGGAAGACCACAAGTTGTCAACCACTCTACCTGTGTCGATTATTATCCCCGTGTACAACGGTGGCGAAAAATTTCAGCAATGTCTCGAAGCAGTTGGGGCATTATCCCCTGCGCCCCACGAAGTAATCGTCGTTGCCGACGGCGACACCGACGGCTCGCGTGAGCGTGCCGAGCGGCATCGCCGCGTACAGGTCATCGCGCTTGATCGCCCGCATGGGCCGGATTACGCTCGCAACGTGGGGGCCGCACAGGCAACAGGTAAAGTTTTGTATTTCGTAGATGCCGATGTGATGGTTTACCCCGATGCACTCCAGAAAATCAGCGAAACACTCACAGCACACCCCGGTGTGAGCGCGATGATTGGCTCCTACGACGACACACCGACGGAACCCAATTTCGCCTCACAGTATAAGAACCTTACCCATCACTACGTACACCAGCACAGTGCTGAGGAGGCATCGACCTTCTGGGGCGCTTGTGGAGCGATACGGCGTGAGGCATTCGAAGCGATTGGCGGCTTTCGTATGGGGTACCGGGCAATCGAAGACATCGAACTCGGGTATCGCTTGCGGGCATCGGGGCGGCGAATTTTGTTACGAAAAGATTGGCAGGTGAAGCACCTGAAGCGGTGGACCATTGTATCCGTGTTTACAACCGATTTTTTCGGACGTGCACTTCCATGGACAAAGCTCATCCGCCGCGAGGGGCATCTACTCGACGACCTCAATTTGGATGTAACTAGCCGACTGAGTGCCGCGATAGCTGGTTTGCTCGTGTTGGCTATTGCGCTTCTATGGATACCCAGGGTATGGGTTGTCGCTGTTCTGTGCGGCGGCACTTTGCTTTACCTCAATCGGGACATGTATCGATTTTTGGTACGCGAGCGCGGCTATTGGTTCGGGGTCCGCGCGGTTTTGTGGCATTGGTTTTACCTGTTGTACAGCACCGCAGCCTACGTTATCGGCACCATCCAGTACTGGTTTGAACCAACGACTAACGATTCTCAGCAAGCGCCATGATTTCTCAAGGTCGCTTACTGGGGACTCACGCGTCGTACAACAAAACGATCGCTTTTGGGTCGGTCGCCGGGTTTTGCCCCTTTTCGAGGCCGTGCTACGCTTGCACCTTGATGAAGGAATTTGCAGCACGGCTCTACAGCAGGCGCAGCGGCATTCTTGCAGCACCTACTTCCCCGTCATCGACTTCGCTTGTAAACGCCTGAGTACCCCTGCCTCAGAACGCGCAACTAACTGTTTCGCTGGAAACGCGCAACATGGCGATCGATGTGCGCCGTGATTTCCACGACGCGCTCTTCGACGGTCGCATTTGTGAAATTTGCCTTGATGGGAAAGTTCTGAGACCAGTCCTGAATCGCCTCGAGAGTTGCACGGAACTGTTGTTGCAAGTCTCTATATCGCGATGCAAGTAGCACGAGCGATTCCGTGCGATGGGCTTGTCTGGCACGCGCGTTCAACTCACCAAACGTACCATTCAGTAGCTCTGGCTCCAAACTAAGCGCCAGGCTACGCGCAATCGCTACGTATTGTTCGTGCCAGAAAACAAGCTGTGCAAGCGTTCCGTGTGGACTGTCTTCTCCCTCGCCGCTTGCGCGGTCCGCCGTACCAAGCAACGCTGCCGCACTCGCCACTGAGCGGTCCAACTGTTCGAGTAATACTTTTTGTTCGACTGATATAGTTTTCATCGGATACCTCCGTCAAACCAGCAGACTACTTGCTCGGACTACGTGTGGCGCAATGGCCCAACCAAGATCGGGAGGTGGATATAGGGGAAGTAGTTTTTGTAAGCGAACAGTTTATTTGGTCTATATTGTTCCCGTTGCCAATGTAAGCGATACGGGAATAACACGAGTTCTCTCCCTGCCGCTTTGGGCCTCGCGCCGTGGTGGCTTACTTCCTCACCTCCATTGAAAGCCGAACCATGTAGCGGTTACCAGTGACAAAAGGCACGCATTGCCGTTGCGATATGCGTCATTGTGTTAAACAGTCGCTAGACGTTTTTCCACGACGCCGTATGCGGTTGGTTGGGGTGCCGTCGGCGCTGTTACAGAACAATGCCGTTGAGCACCCCTCATTGGTTGAACTAACAGTACCCAGCACACAACTATAGCATTACACCGCAAATGCATCGCGGAAACGCTGCATTGCGCTGTCGCCATCACCTATCGGGTATGCCTCTAAGCCGACACATCCGCCATAATTGATCTCGCGCAGCACACTGGCAATATAGGCGTAGTTCATCTCTCCGGTACCGGGTTCGTGCCGACCTGGCACATCTGCAACGTGGTAGTGTCCGATGTAAGGATGGAACTCGCGTATCAGTTCGGCAACATTGCCCTCATCCACCTGGCTATGGTAGATATCCATCAACACTTTGATGTTGGGGCTGTTCACTTCATGAACCAGGCGCACGGCATCTTCGATGTGGTTGAGGCAATACCCCGCGTGGTCGACTTTGGTATTGAGCACTTCCAGGCAGTAGGTGACGTTGTTGGCCTCGGCAAACTGCGACAGTTTCTTCAACCCCTTGTACGCGGTAATCCATCGTGTGATCGCGTTTTCTTCAATGTCATGGACGACCTTGCCACCCTCGCCCAGCTCCCCCTCGTGGATGACCAGTGTTGAGCAGTTCAGTTTCTTTGCGGTGGGGAACGTGTCGATTGCATATTGCACATAGGCGTCCGCGCCGCCGGGGTGCAGGAGGCTGCCCTTACCCGCTGCCGAAAAAGCCGCAACCGGGATTTGATTGGCCGTCAGAAAGTCGAGGTTTTTGTCCTCCCAGCCCCAAAATTCGACCAGGAAGCCAGCCTCATGGATTTTTCTGACGCGTTCTTCGAAGGGAAGTTCCAGAAGAACGGTATCGGCACAGATCGCTAATTTATACATTACTTTGCCTAATCCTCAATGCAGGAGAGGTAAGTGCGCTCTTGACTTGAGAAGGAGTGCTCAACATTTCTGTGAGATTCCTTTCGGAGTCGGTGCTATCGACTATATATGCAACCGGCAATCACGATTCCGTCGGGTATTTTAGGCCCCATTGTGCACGAATTGCGTCTAGCGTTTCCATGATTTGGAGGGTTTCGTCCAACGACATGACGGGGCTTTCGGTTTTCCCGTCCTTCAAGCATTGGTGAACGTGATCGAATTGGTAGTTGTAGCCATTCCCCTCGAATGGGACGTCGATGTGCTGCGACGCCTCACCTGGAATATCGAGTGTTAGCCTGTGCGGACAAATGAATCGATCGTGTACACGAATCGATCCCTTGCGTCCAATGAGGGTCGCTTCGGCGGGTGCAGGTAGACGCAATGCCGAAGCAAGTAACGCTATCGCACCGATGTTGTCGTAGCTCAGCAGCATGCCATTGTGCTGGTCAACCCCGGTCGGCGCATCTAATGCATGGGATTGAATACCGGATGGCCTGCCCAGAAAATACGACGCATACGACACAGGATAGATGCCGAGGTCTAGCAGCGAACCGCCCCCAAGGGTCGGCGCATACAGGCGACTGTCGAGATCGTATGGCAGGTCGAAGGTGAGGTTGGCGAATAGCATCTGCACATCCCCGATGACACCTTCGCCAACCATTTCCTTTACTTTTACATTGGCCGGGACGAACCGTGTCCACATGGCCTCCATGAGGAACAGGTTCTCTTCACGGGCAACCCGAATCACATCCTGCGCCTCTTGCGCGTTGATTGTAAACGGTTTTTCCAGCAGAACAGGCTTCCCCGCACGGAGCGCGAGTAATGCTGCATCCTTGTGGAATGGATGCGGTGTTCCGATGTACACCGCGTCAACGTCTGGGTCGTTGACCAATGACTCATAGCTGCCGTGGCGGTTCGGGATATTCCACGTATCAGCAAATTCATCCGCAGATGCCTGTGTGCGGGACCCCACCGCAATGACTTCGGCATCGGGTAAAAAAGCAATTGCCTCTGCCGCTTGCGCGGCAATCCAGCCTGTGCTGATAAGCCCCCAACGTAATGTACTCATTTAGATTCTCCAAAATTCCTGCTGATTGGCGATCAATCAGCAATTAGACCTTCATTCCAAAAACGGTTTTCGCGACGAAATAACTATACATGAAGTGGTCTGTTGAGCAATTGATTGCTCAACAATGCACATACAGGCGGAGGTAGGCACGTTACCGAATTTTTCGTAAATCAACCGCTGGGCCAGGTACAATAATGTATCGGGCATCGAGTACGAGGGCTTCAATCTGTCGCCAATCGTCGGTGTGCGCACGTCTGTCGAGTTACTGAGAAACGTGACATGAGCGAAGAAAACACGGTAAGGGTTGGGATTGTAGGGGCTGGCTTCTGGACGGAGGCCATGTACCTACCCGCGATTTCCAAACATCCAAACGCAGAAACGGTTGCAGTGTGTGGCCGTAACGAGGCGCGCACAAAGGCCTTTGCCGAAGCGCAGAACATCCCGAACTACTTTACCAATTACGAGGCGATGTTTGCCAGCGGTCTCATCGATGCAGTCATCATCTCGACGGGGAACGACACCCATTATCCAATGACGATGGCAGCACTCGATGCGGGTTTGCATGTGCTATGCGAAAAGCCGCTCGCGATGGACGTGCAACAAGCCAACGAAATGACACAGAAGGCAGAAGCAACCGACCTCAAGTGCATGGTGCCGTTCACTTATCGCTTTATGCCCGCCGAGCGGTACATCAAGAAACTAATCGATGAAGGCTACATCGGCACACCGTACCACCTGAACATGCGCTACTATACCGGCTATGCACGAAATGAAAGCTACTTGTGGCGCTTCGATTTGGAAAAGTCCGGCGGTGGTGTAATCGGCGACATTGCCTCGCATTTCATCTACCTTTCGTACTGGTTCTACGGCGAAATCGATTCGGTGATGTGCCAGCTTGGCTACATGGTCGAGCGTGCCCCCCGACCCGATGGCAGCAACGATTACATCCGCGCCGACGACAGTTGCAGCATCCTGATGCAGTTCAAAAACAGCGCACAGGGCGTTATCGTCGCGTCAGCAGTGCTGTATGAGGATACACCTTTCGGCCAAACGCATCACAAAGAGTTCCATGGTAGCGATGGCACCATATACACCGTCAACGACTGGAACACCGTTCAGGAGGTGCGTGGAGCAAGGGTAGGCGAAGGCATGATTCAACCGATGCGCATCCCTGACGAAATATGGGGCAATGTGCGGCGGGATACCGTGCACAACACCTACCGCGACATTTTCCGGGAGAACGACTACATGGCACGCGGCTGGGTCAGCGACATCCTGAACGACACGGTGCCGTCGCCGTCGTTTGCCGATGGTGCCTACGTGCAGCGGGTCATGATGGCCTGCCAGCTCAGCGCGACGGAAAACCGCCGCGTGAGCGTGGACGAGATTTAACGGTTATCATGCGTGGGTGTAGGCCGCTGGCGTGATGTCGTTCAGCAGGGCGGCAATCAGTTTGACCGTCCGGTCGTAATCCGTCTGGCTGATGAGTGACACC
>CAYSVE010000228.1:0-8316 GCA_964434365.1 uncultured Anaerolineaceae bacterium
CCGTCGCTGCCGAAGGCGCTCACCCAACCGACGAACGGCCAGGACCTCGTGCTCGATTCATCACGCATCCGCGATGAACTCGGCTACTCCGAAGCTGTGGACCGCGCCGAGGCTGTCCGCCGCACGATCGAATGGGAGCGAGCCAACCCGCCGGAGACGCCGCCCGCCCTCGACTACGCTGCCGAGGACGCTATCATTAACGGGCTGTAAAGGCCTTGCCAAAGCCGCCGAACCCCGGTATACTGCTCCATAGTCGGGCAGTTAGCTCAACTGGCAGAGCGTCTCGTTGACGTCGAGAAGGTTACAGGTTCGAGTCCTGTACTGCCCACAAGTTGTATAGCGAAAGCGTACAGCCCAACCCGCAAGAAGCCGACACTCGTGTCGGTTTTTTGTTTCTGCACGATTGCCACATCGGTGCCTCCTCTGGTACGCTACTTGCATTGATTACCCCTAGCACCACGTGAAGTGGGCGTCGTGGACCCACGCGGAAGGAGGCTATGACACGTGCAATCGTTACCTGTTCCGAACACTTCACCGATCTCGCACTCAATGAACTGCGGAGGCGTCATCCCCAGCTAACGTGCGACCAGCAACTCTCCCATCAACTTCTGCTTGTCACCAATCCGGGTTCATTCGGTAACCTCGTCCACCCCTGGAAGCACACACCCCCGATATACCTGCATCATCTTCACCCTGTACACCACACCCTCGACCTCACCGGCTCGCCGGAGGACTTCACGAACCTGCGCGCTGCGGCGAAGGCCCTCAGCCACGACGACGTTGTCGTGCAAAGCCGCGTTGTCGGCCAATATCCCTACTCTGCCACGACCGTCAATCACAGCATCAATCCACCCCAAGCGCTGAGTGATAATCACACCCCCACCGGACGCGTATTGTCGATCACGATCGACGGGCAGTGCGCTTACATGGGCATTTCGTGGGCCGGGCAGAACCTCTCACCGTTTACCGGAGGCGTCATCTTACGCCCAGAAAGCGTGCCAAATCGGGCGGGTTATAAGCTGCTTGAGGCCCTGCACACGTTCGATATTCGGCTAAGGGCCGGCTCAAAAGCGCTGGATTTGGGCGCAGCACCGGGTGCATGGACGGAAATCCTGCGGCGGCGCGGCGTCCATGTCACGGCAGTCGCCCCACAAGCGATGTACGGCTGGCTGCAAGCCGACCCGAACGTCGAACCGGTTTTCGCCACAGCAGAAGACTATCTCGAACGATGCGATACGGCGTTCGACATCCTGCTCAACGATATGAAGCTTGACGCTCAGGATTCGGCCCAGTTGATGGTCGCGTATGCGGGGCACCTCAATGCCCATGGGTTCGCCATTATGACGCTCAAGTTACGCCTGCGTGACCCACGCCGCTTGATGGACCACGCATTTCGTATTCTGCGGCGGGCCTATCGCATCGTGTATGTGCGCCAAATGGTGAGCAACCGCAAAGAGGTGACACTCTACCTGCGCCCCAAGTAGTTGACATTCGAGCGCCACACCACAAGTCGACACTCATGTCGATTTGTGGTTGCTTATATCCCCCAGAACACCGCCGCCCGATAGCGCTTTTGCGGATGCCGTCGCCAACTTGGCGCGATGCCCTGCTGCATCAAGTGCACGAAATAGCCTACGGGGTCGTGGGTGCGGGCGGTAAGGTACACCGACGCCTTGACACCCGTGGGTCCCGCCGGTTCGTCGAGCACCCGCGCCAACATGGGGTCCGGGGCATCGTCGAGGTGACCGCGTAACGCATCGACGGGGAACGGCGGCAGGTCCACGTGGAGGGCGGGCCTCGGCGCGATGTGCGCGTCGTGGCGCGCGCGGCGCTGTTGCCCATCGACGACGTACATATCCCTGAAGTGTTTGGCCAGCGCCCGGTCGTACACGCGGATCGCTACCGTGTCGGCGGCTAGAAGCACGTGCAACAGCGTCGGCTCGATCATCTCGCCATCGCCGATGAGCACCGGCAAGGCGTACCCCACGCCGCCGACCTGCACCGTGAGCACGAGGTGCCGGTAGGTCATCATTCGCACACGCCCCAGTACGCGTCTGGGATGTCGGGTTTGCCACACCGCGACCTGCCAACCCGTTGCCGTCGCAGCGCAGTCGAGGGCGGCGCAGGCGGGCCAGTGCGCCCGCAAATCCACAAAGAGCGTCAGCGATGGCGGCGTGCCGTCGACGCTGACATACGCAACCCCCATCACCGGCACGACGGTGTGCTCCCCGGCCACATCGCGGAGCGCCCGTGCTGCGCCGAGGCGCGTCTCGTGGTAGGCCTTCACGAGCGGGACGACATTGAGGCGATACATCCCCTGCACAAACCCCTCGACGACAGCCCATAGCCCCAGCACCATCAGCGATAGGCTACGTGGCCCTAACCCCCACCCGAGCACACCGGCCATCACCAAACCGAGGATGAACGTCACCGGGCCGCAACCGCCCGACTCGTTAAAGGTGAGCGCCAACAACAGGCGCGTCACCTGGAAAAAAATAACCACCCCAGCGATAACACGTACCAAAATAATCAACGGGTCCATCAAAACGAACGCCCCTGTGCTGGCTCAACGATAGCCATAGCGTAGTTTGTGGGCCGTGCGGCAGGCAACAAATCGACGACTTTTTGGACGCTCTGCACGGTATGAGCCGTGCGCCCACCACCCAACGTCGTTGCCATACCATAAGCGCGAAATTGTATAGGTTTGTGCTTGTGCTTTGCTTTTTTCCGGCAACCGTACTAGCATAAAGAGACAGCACGCTCGCACAACGCTTAATCTATTTTTGGAGAGTTTACCCATGTCGAAGCGTTTGGTAGTGGCTTTGGCCCTTTCCCTTGCCATACTTGGCCTCGCTGCCTGGGGCTTTTCGGGCACTCCGACATCTTATGCGCAGGAGGCAGGCTACAACGAGATTTACGACCTCAACTGTGATGGTGACATCACCCCGGTCGATGTCCTGCTGATTATCAACGACTCGCCATCGATCTCGTTTGCGCTCAAGGATGTCGACGGCAGCGGTATCATCGACGAAGCCGACGTGATTCTCGTAACCGATGCGCTTGGCCTCAGCGGCAACTGCACTCGATAACCCTCTCTGCTAGCGAAAGCATGTTCGCCGGGCGGCTGTTATGTGCCCACGCCGCCCGCTACGCACCTTGCGTTGACCCACCGTACAAACGATAATCCAACCAGCAATCATACAATCACAATATCGAGTATTAGGTGGATGAACGTCATGCACATGTGCCCCCGGCTTAGCGTCTTGATGTTGCTTATCGGCGGGTTGTTGTTGGCCCCCCGGCTCAGCACGGCACAAAGCCCGACCGTAACGATTGCACTGTCTCACTACGATTACCCGGTCGCCGATGTGTGGACACCACTCCCGCAGCTGCCGGGCGGCGGCTACGAGACAGTCGACGGGAACGCGATACGGGTCGAGGCACAAATCATGAACGATGGCGGGGTCGCCACCCTGCAAATCGAAATCAGCGAGGCGACATCGGGCGATGTGCTGTTGCCCGCCCAAAACCTCAGCCTCGGCGCGGGCGAAGTCCGCACTGTCGCGTTCGAGTGGGATACCTACGGCTACGCGTGGGCACCGGGCAACGTCGCACAGTCGAATCGCCAGATTCGCGTCGACCTCATTCAGAACGAGAGCGTCGTCGCCACCCACACTGTCGACATCAAGGTGAAGCCGCGCCCCATCGTGTGGGTGCATGGCTTCAACGAGAATAACGCCACAGGCGCTGATCGTTCATCGAGTTCCTATGCCGATGACAACGGCGACGGCTTTTTGCGAGACAAACACCCCGATTGGGCGCTGTTCTACGTCACCGGGATGAACACCGGCGGTCTCACACCCCCGGCCACCGGCGATAGCCAGTATGTCAATGCGGTCGGCCCACTGCGCGAGGGTATCGACACTGTCCGCGAGGCGACCAACGCGTGGCAGGTCGACCTCATCGGATATTCGCTGGGCGGCGTCATCGCGCGGGCGTACATGCACTACACCATGCCGAGCGAACCGAGCGACGGCGACCCGCCGGTGCATCAACTGGTGATGCTGGCGACACCCAACCTCGGCACGCCGTGCGCCGTGCCACAATCGGCAGATTTACGTTACCTCTCGCCCGATTTCATGTGGTACTTCAACCAGGTCGTCACCGATTACAACGGCACGGTCGTGGCCATCATCACCGGCGGGCCAGACCAGTACACGGTGAACCCGTGCAGCCCCAGCGGCGAACCCGACTACGCCGCGAACATCTGCGGGGCAAACTACACCTTCGACGGCATCGCTGGCCCCACCGACGGCATCGTTCCCGTCGAAAGCGCCTTTGCGGTCCCGGCAAACCTCAAGGTGGAAACCGATTCGGTGCATAGCGCGTTGTTCAGCTTCGGGGGCCTGTTGGACGTCATCGTGCGGTCGCAAACCGATTTCGACGATCACGTGTTTCCGCAGCTTGTGGTTTTCCCCGGCGAGGCGACCGCCGCCCTCAGCACCGACCGGCCCACGGCACCGATTCGTCGGGTGAGTGACGCAGAGGCGATTCGCTATGTCGTGCTGCGCGAGCAATCGCTGACGCTGGCCGCAGGTGAATCGGCATCGATTGTGGTTTCGTCAGACGACGCAATACCGTCGGCGGTGTTTTTGAGCACGCAGGGGGCGGTCGCGTACACCGTCACCGGGGCCGATGGCACCACTCGCAGCGACGAACTCCCCGCAGGTGTGCCGATTTTCTCGGTGCCGCTGCCACGTGCCGAGGGCGACACTTCCGGCGGCACCGCGACGATCCGCGTGCAAAATAGGGCCGCCGCAGCGCAGACGGTGGCATTGACGGTGTTCGGCGTTGCGCCGGTTGGCGCGTCGGACGTTGCCGCCCAGGACCTCGGCACTGCGACGGACCCGATGTGCCAGGACCCTAACTTCGACGGCTTCATCACCCCCACCGACGGTACATTCGTCATCAACCGGCTTGGCACAGCCCACGATGCCGCCGACATCGATGCCGACGGCACGGTCGACGCCGATGACGCTGCGCTGGTGCTCGGGTCGTTGGGGCGCACGCCCATCGACTTGCCGGTGGAATAGGCGGGCGAGGCATGGCACAGGGCTATGTCTCTACGTGCCCCTCGCCCCTACACGATTCGATGCGGTGTTTGGCCCGCCAATGTGACAACTCACCCGCGTATTGCCGTCAGCGTTAGACGCCTAACTCGAAACGGTGTGCCCCTAATCGTCCATTTCCAGGGCCAGCCGCGCCACCCGCCGACCGATTTCCACCGCGAAGTTCGTGCCCCGGTCCCAGGGGTACACCTGGCTCATGCTCGCCCAGTAGACGCCCGGCAGCGGCGTTTCCAGCGGCGGAATGCGCTCGCTTTGGTAGACGAAGGGCACCGGCTGCGCGTACGGTGCACGAAACACCCACGTCTTTCGAATCCAGTCCGGCTTAAAGTTCGGGTTGAAGGTGTCGAACGTCCGCGAGAACAAATCGGCGAGTTGGGTCTCCTTCAGCTTGAAGTAATCGTGCGTGGGCGGCACGTAATCGCCGGCATACACGATGTGATCGCCGCCAAAGTCCTCTGGTTTGAGGTAATTCGTGTGCTCCACAAGTGCCAGGTACGGGAACTGCGACGCGCCTTTATCCGGGCTAGCCGCAGGCAGGTTGAGCCAGTACGTACCGTCCGTCAGCAGTTGATTTTTCAGCGCGTACACGACCACCACCGCGCCGATGCTGTGCAGTTCGGCCATCTGGTCGCCGTAGTGCGTGTCGTTCAGCCGGGGCGTCAGCTTGAGCATCAACCGGGGCGAGGTGGTGCTGATGACCTTATCGAACACGATTTTCTCACCCTTCACCGTGAGCACCGGCTTCAGGTCGTCATCGAGTTCGACGGCATCGACGGGCGCACTCAGGTGGACGAGCGCACCCTTCGCCAGCAGCGCGGTTTCCAGGTCTTCGAGGAACTGTTGAAAGCCGCCCTCATACGTGCCCAGCTTGATGCTGCGCGTTTTGATGCGCGCCCACATCCACGCCATATTGACCTTGTCGTATTGGTCGGCGAATTTGCCGATGAGCAGCGGGCGGAAGAACTTGCCGTGGGCTTCCTCGCCCATGTAGGTGCTCAGCCACGCATCGGCAGTGAACTGCTCGAGCCATTGGCCCTGCGGTACCAAAAACTTGAGGAAGCCGCCCGCTGCGACCATCCGCAGCGTGGCAGGCAACGAGAGCGGCAGTTGCAGCGCACTGAGGCCCATTTCGCTGCGCACCGGCTCGCCGTCCATCCAGTAGCTGGTTTTTGGCCGGGGGAAGAACACCTTATCGCGCAGCCCGGCCTCCGCCGCGAGGCCCAGCAGATGATTGTCCGTCGTAAACCAGTGATGATAGAACTTCTCGACGTACCAGTCCCAGCTGTCATCTTTGAAACCCGCCGCCAGCCCGCCGACCGTCTCCCCCGCCTCGAAGACATGCGTCTCGTGGCCCGCGTTGGTGCAGTCCCAGGCCGCGGCCAGCCCCGCCGCGCCCCCGCCAATAATGCCGATTTTCATGGTTTATCCTCGTCAGGTGCGTTTAACGTCCATGTGCGTCGGTGTAGGGATGAGGCCATGCCTCGCCCAATCACGCCACATCAGTGTACCCGTTGTAGAATATGAACGTGATACCCGTATGCGTCAGGAGCAAAAAATGGCTGGCCTGCCCACAATATTGCAGCTAAAGCAGGGCGACACTTTGTTGGCTACCCTCACAGTCTTTGAGCTGATGGACCTGTTCTGGCTAGGGTATAAATTCGAGCCGACCGAGGCATTTGCTGACGTGGAGCCACACTTTCTTGCAGCCACAGCTTCACTAGGAGATGACGATATTCGACGAGTCCTAAGGCGCACATGACACCCGAAATCACCCTGCAATTTATGGACGAGGTGCTCGACCTGCTGACCTCCACGCCCACCCCGGCGGATATTCTCGCGTACCAGCCCGCGCCAGAGCTATACGAGCACGTCGAGCACCTGATGGAGCGCAACCGCGACCGTACCCTCACCGACGGCCAGCGCGGCGAACTCGACGAAATTCGGCGGCTACTGCACTTTATAGAGAAGGTCAAGGAACGCGCACGCCTCAAGGTGGGGTCGTAGGGCTATGTCGGACGCGCAGAAGCGCGTCCCTACGACCGATGACGCCAGCGCTTGTAGGGACGGCCTTCTGGCCGTCCGACGCATTACCCAAGCTGACGATTACTCGCCCATGTCCATCATCATACCGCCCATCCTCCGGTCTTCGACGACCGCCGCCACCGTGACCGCCTGCCCACTCTCGAACGTGAGCGTAAGGTTGATGACATCACCCGGCACGAGGGCTGCCGGCTCCAGCAACATTACATGGTAACCGCCCGGCTCCAGCACGGCCTCGTCGCCCGCAGGCACGACGATACCCGGCAGCACCGGACGCATCTGCATTACGCCCTCGTCCGTCATACTCGTTTCGTGGATTTCCACGATACCCGCAGCATCGGTGCTCGCGGCGACCAACACGTCATCCTCGGCCCCGATGTTGCCGATGGTCATGTAGACGGCGCTCGTGCCTGCGCCCATCTCGGTTTCGTCGCCCATGTCCATGTCTTCTATGTCCTCCATCATCGCCTCGGAGGCCGTGGGGCGTGCCCAAACCGTCCCCGCATCGACGACGATGGTGCTTTCGGCGGGCGGGAAGTCCTGCACCGTCACGCCTACCATCACCGGCAGCATGTCGTCACCGGCGCCGAAGCGCAACGTCAGCGGGAAGGCCTCGCCGGGCGCGAGCGGCGCGGGGTTCAGCAACATCACGTGGAAGCCGCCCGGCTCCAGCGCGACCGTCTCGCCTGCCAGGATGACGATGCCCGGCGAGATCGGGCGCATTTGCATCACGCCTTCATCGGTCATGCTGGTCTCGTGGATTTCGGCGATTTCGGCAGCGGGGGTTTCGGCGGCGGTCAACATGAGGTCGGTCGTGGTCGTGTTGGTCACGGTCATGTAGACGGCGCTCGTGCCGCCCATGTCCATTGGCATGTCCATGTCACTTTCTTCGGCGTCGTCCATCGGCATCCCGCTGACGGTAGGCCGCCCCCACACCCCACTCACGATGACACCTCCCTCGCCCGTGTCGTCCATTTGGGCACCGGCAGGCACAGCGACAGCAAAAATCAACGCTAAAACCACAAGCAATCGCATTATCATGGAAATCCCCCTTTTGTTACGTTCGGCCTAACTTGTGCATGGCTTCACATTGTACCAGGGGCGCTAGCACTTGCAACCACCTCCCTAGCCCCCCCCCCCCAGTTTC
>CAYSVE010000229.1:0-7087 GCA_964434365.1 uncultured Anaerolineaceae bacterium
GGTTGTTGCAGCGTGCCCATCTCGCCGTCGAGCACCACCACCTCGTGGACGTGTTTGTCCGGGTCGTAGTGGGCGCGGCCCACACGTAGCAACCGCGTCTGATAGTCGGGATACCAGCCCGCGCCGAGCGTCAGCTTACCAAAGATGTAGTTATGGCGCGGCATCCGATAGCCTGCAAGATCATCGTCAAGGGCAACAGCGGCCCGCACTTCGGCGGCGAGCCCCCCCGAAACGCGCTCATCGGCATCGATGAACAGCACCCACCCGGCTTCGACGGCATCGAGGGCGGCGTTGCGCTGCGCGGCGTAGTTATCGAACGGGCGGGTGAGCACGCGCGCGCCGGCAACCTCAGCAAGGCCAACGGTGTCGTCGGTGCTACCGCTGTCGAAGACGATTCGTGCGTCGGCAAACTCAAGCGTCTTCAGGCACTCGACGATGTGAGCCTGTTCGTTGTAAGTAAGGACGATGGCGGTAATCATGCTTGGGCGAGGTGTATCACCTGCCGATAGGCCTCGGCGACGGCTTCGTCATCGGTGTGGCGCAGCTTACGGCGCATCCCAGCGACGACCATGCGCCGGGCGAGGGTGTATTTCCACGTGGGGTCGTGCTTGCGGAACAACAGCAGCCGGCTCTGCCACAAATTGATCACGCTGCGCGGCTTCACCTGGCCGGTGCTCTGCCCACCGAGGTGAATCACATGGGCGGCGGGCACACACATCACCGACCACCCCGCCCGCCGAATGCGCCACATCCAGTCGATTTCCTCGCAATACATGAAGAAGCGCTCGTCGAAGGTGCCTGTGCCGAGGATCACCTCGCGGCGGAGCATCATGGTTGCACCCAGCACGAAATCCACCTCGAAGGGCTGGCCGCCGTCGTATAGCGTGCGCGGATAGCGCCCGTTAAAGCGTCCCTCGATGAACCGACCGGGCGTGGGGAAGAATTCCGCCCACAGTTGGCGCAGGCCGGGGAAGGCAAACCCGGCGTGCTGAAAGCTGCCATCGCCGTAGCTGAGGCGCGCACCGACGACGCCCCGGCGCGGCACCGCGAAAAGCGCGTCGACGAGAGCACGGGTCGCGCCGGGTTGGGTAATCGTATCGGGGTTGAGCAGGTACACCGCCTCCGGCAGTGTGGCCGGGTCGCGCGCCGGGTCACCGAAGCCGATGTGCCGCAGCGCGTGGTTGTTGCCGCCCGCAAAGCCGAGGTTCGTTTTGCTGGCGAGCACACACGCCGCCGGGAACGCCGCGCGGACGGCATCGGGTGTGCCGTCGCTGCTCGCGCTGTCGACCACATACACCGTCGCATCGAGGCCGGCGCCATCGAGGTCATCGTAGAGGCTGCGCAGCGCATCGAGCGCAAGTTCGCGGACATTCCACGTGACGATGACAACCGCTAACCTCATCGATCCCCCAACTGCGCGAAGTTCAGGCCGGTTTCGTTCAGCATCGCACGCAGGTCATCGAGTTCGGTCGGGTCTATCGGCACGATGGTATCGCCCAGTAGCGTCGAGAGTGCCGCGCGCTGTTCGGCATTGCCCAGCGCGTCGTTATCTGGCGTGGCGGTCGGCTCCGGTTCGTCCTCGTCTACCGATTCTTCGGACGCCTCATCACCGTCTTCACTGTCTTCGCCTTCTTCACCGTCTTCGCCGTCTTCATCTTCGGCGGGGGTGGCGGTGGGTTCGGGGTCGTCCTCTTCTTCATCTTCTGCTGCGGCGGCGTCATCGTTCTCCTCGACCGGCGGCGAGAGACGCACGAGCGCATTCAGCAATGCCCTGCGGTCTTCGAGCAGCATATCATCGGGCAGGAAGAGCACACCGTACGGGAAGGGCGGCGTATCGGCGACGACACGCAAGTTCGCGACGGCGTTCGGCAGGTCCTCGTTGTCGAGGGTGCCAGCCGGGACACTCGCGCCGTTGCAGTCGCTCCCGGCGAGCGCGAGGAGCATGTCGTCCTGCTCGTCGAAGTCGCGCAGTTCACCGAGGCGTTCGGGGTCGGCATTGTTCGCCTGGAAGTAGAGCCGGGGTGCAAGCCACGAGTAGAAGTCGCCGGGGCCGATGCGGCAGAACGGGTTTGCAAGCATCTGCTGGATGCTACTCACACCCGGCGCACCGAGGATTTCCGCAGCCAGCCCGGCCTCGCCATCACGGAGCACCTGCAAAACCATTTCGCCACAGCCTATCGCCTCGGCGATGACCGGCGCGGGGCCACTAAGCCAGGCGGCGACCGCGCGGTCGTCGGCGAAGTCGCACATCTGCGCCAGGGCGTCGGCGGTGTTTTCCGCGAGCACCACGTCCACGCGGATGTCGGCCTGCGTCGTCAGGTACGATTGGAACACGAGGGCCGCGTCTTCGGCACCGTCTACGTCGAGCGGCACGAGCACCATTTGCAAGGGGTTATCGCCCTGGCCCGGCGACACCGGCGTCGGCACAAACGAGAAGATCGGGTCGGGGGTGGCGGTCGGCAAGGGGGTGGCGGTCGGCCCGGTGGCGACGGCCCCACACCCGGCTAAGGCAAGGCTGAATAAACACAAGATCAGTTTACGGGTCATGCGCGGCGCTCCTGTGCGGTTTGGGCAGCGTGCCCCATTATAGACACATTTCACAATTCTGCGACAAGGTTATGCCGTCTCGCGTTTGTCGTCGAAGAACCAGCGGCCATCGCGGAAGACCAGTTCGAAATAAGGCGCATTGTCGCGGAAGCTACCGCCGTCGTTCATCACATACGTGAGGTCGGCATACACCACCGCGCGGTTGCCGCTCTGCGAAATGACGCGCACCGCGCCGACATCCACGCGCGATACGCTGTTCCACCAATCGAGGTAGCCGTTGAAGTTGTAGTTCGGCGCGCAGCAGTTGAACTTCTGCTTGAAGTCATCGGAGAGCGTGGCCCAGGTACGGTCGTAGCTGCGGGCGGTGATGGCCCGGTAGTAATCGGCGACGGTATCCGCCGGGTTACCCTGCACGATACCGACCGGCGCGGCATCCGCCGTGTTATTGCTGATGTTGCCACCTGTGTTCCCGCCAGGATTAAACGGCACAGCAGTCGGCGCGTCGAAAAACGGGAGTTGGTTTCCGGGGGGGGGGTGGGCCCGGGGGGGTTTGGCGTTGTTGGGGGGGGGGGGGGGGTTCTGCGCGACGCGCGTGGCCGTCTGCGCGATGGCGACGACCGGCTCGCGTTGCGGCGGGCCGATGATGTTCGCGGCAGAGAAGATCACCGCAACACACAACACCGAGATCATACAACCGACAGCCACCGCCGCCCCGCCCAGCAATATCACCGGGTTGGATAACCGTTCCATCATGAGATTTTTTCGCCTTGTGATCGTTTTGGTCCATTATGGCACATCAACCCATTCCTAACCGCACAAATAGCCCACCTGTGCTATGCTTAGCACCATCCTATCATCATAAAAAACCAACCAAGGAGACCTCATGGCAGGTGCAAAACGCCCCTTTGTGCCCCGTGCTGCACATGCATCGCCCCCGCGTGACCTGTTCATTGCGGTGGCGGGGAACATCGGCGCGGGTAAAAGCTCGCTGACGCAACACCTTGCGCAGCACTTCGATTGGCAGCCCTTCTACGAAGCCAACGCCGAAAACCCCTACCTCGCCGATTTCTATGACGATATGCCACGCTGGAGCTTCCACAGCCAGGTGTTTTTCCTTGGCAAACGCCTGGAGCATCACCGGCAACTGCTGGACCACCCCGGCAGCGCGGTGCAAGATCGCACGGTGTACGAAGACGCGGAGATATTCGCGTGTAACTTGTATCGGCAGGGCAAAATGAGCGACCGTGACTACGAAACTTACCAGGGACTCTACCACGCGGTGACGGCTTTTCTGCCGCCGCCCAACCTGGTGATTTACCTGAAGGCCAGCACCGAGACGCTGCTGCGCCATATTGCCGGGCGTGGCCGCGACTTCGAGCAGGACATCGACCCTGGCTATGTGGCTCAGCTCAACGAGTTGTACAACGCATGGGCCGAAGATTGGACCGCCTGCCCCATCGTAACGGTCGATATGGACACGGTCGATTTTGTGGCACGGCCCGACGACCTGCGCGATATACTGGAGATGGTGGCAGAGCACGTATAATCGGGGAAACCCGCCTTGGCCGGGCGAGGCGTGGTCTCGCCCCAAACCATGCAAACACGGGTTCGCCTGTGCGACATACCCACCCAACCGAAACAGACACCTAACGGGAGTGCCCCATGCCCGAGAACAAGATTTTCCCCACGCAGTCGATGCTGAATCATTTGCGCAGACTGCAACATCAAATGCGCGCGGACGTCCCCGCCGAGTACGCGAAAAAGGCGCTGCGCACCTTCACCGCGCAAAGTGACACCGTGCCCGACGACGCGCCACCGGAGCCGGTGCGCGTGATCGTGTACCCGCAGGACCCGTTCGTCGGGGAGCCGGAGATACGCGAAATGGACCCACGAGACATCCGCCCTGGCCTGCGAAACGCGCGTGTGCGCAGCGTGAGCGACAACCCGGTGCAACCCGACGAAAACGGCGACTACATGTACTGGCCGGGTGTGCCGCAGTTCGATGAGGTGAACGCCTTCTACTACACGACGTTCACCTTGCGCATGTTCGAGCGCTACGCGGCGCGCGCGCTACCGTGGGCCTTCGCTGCGCCGCAACTGCTGGTCGATGCGCGTGCGGGGCGGGGTGCCAACGCCTACTACAACGAAACCACGCGGATGCTGGGCTTCTTCTCGTTCGAAGTGAACGGCGAGACGGTTAACACTGCGCAAAGCGCCGACGTGGTGAGCCACGAAGCCGCCCATGCCGTGCTCGATGGCCTGCGCGACCTTTACAACGAGTCGTTCGGGTTGGGTACAGCGGCCTTCCACGAGAGCTTCGGCGATATGACGGCGGTACTCGTCGCGCTGCACGACGATAGTCTCGTTCGCCGCCTGTTGGACTGGACACAAGGCGACCTGCACACCGACAACTTCATCACGAAAGTTGCGGAGCAACTCACCGAAAGCGCGATGGTGGTGTACTCCGGTAATGCGGAACACATCGAGGACCACACGGTGTACCTGCGCAACGCGCTGAACAAGTTCAGGCGCATGCCGTTCGACGACCTGCCCTACCTGCCAGACGACCCGGCGTTCAACCTAGGCCGGGAAAGCCACAACTACAGCCGCCTGTTCACGGGGGCCTTCTACGATTTGCTGGTGACGCTCTACGATTATCACCGCGAGAGCAGCCCGCCCCGCATCGCGATTCACCGCGCGCGGGACCTCGTCGGCATATTGCTGACGACGGCCATCGAAATCGGCCCGGTGGGCGAAATGAACTTCGCCGATATGGCCCGCGCCATCTTGAGTGCCGATATGCTTTTGCACGACGGCCAGCACACACAGTACATCAACGAGGCGTTTGCGGCGCGGGGTATCCTCTCGCGGGCCGATGCCAACACGCACAGCGCGGCACAGCGCGCCCTGCCAGAGATCATCATGCCGCCGGATGTCGATAGTGCGCTGGAGGCCGGGATTTACCTCGCGGAAGTGCTGGCCCCGGCGTTGGGACTCCCCGATGAGATGTTTACGCCGATGGCGGCCATCAAGAACCGGCGCGGACACCGCGTGCTGACGTTCTTCACCAGCCGCGCCCTGACACTGAGCGGGCCGGAGTTCGACCGTTATGACGGGGCGACCATCGACGTGTTTGGCGGGCTTACCCTGGCCTTCGACGACACCGGCCAATTGCGCACGAGTGTCTACCGACCGGTGAGCGACGAGGACATAAGGCAGATCAAAATTATGACAGCGGAGCTGATTCGCTATGGCCTGGTGACCGATAACCTGCGCACCCTCGATGGTGTGCACGACGCGGACATCCCCGTGCCGGAGGTGGTGCCAGAACTGCTTTACCTGCCGACGCTTAACCTACCGGGGAGCGACGAGCCGGCCAAGCTGGTACGCACGCCGATGATCTTCGACAGTGTAACGAAACCGTTACATGAACTCGGCGCTTACCTGCGCGGCTGGCAGAAACGCTAGCCGCCCCCACCCCTGCCGTGCTAGACTATCGGCCATTTATGCAACTATGAATGGACAACTAAAATGAGTAAGCGAACTCGTGAACGCCAAAAAGCAAAGAAGAAGCAACAACAGCGCCAACGACAGTTGATCGTGCTGGGCATCGTCGGGGTGGCGGTGGTCATCGGCGTGATTTTGTTCATCGTGGCGGCCCAACCCGTGAGCGTCGAAATCGACGAGGCGTTCCTCACCCGCTACGACGACATCCCAACGAGCTTCACCGACGAGGGCTTCCCCGTGCTGGGTGACGCTGAGGCGGCAGCGGTGCAGATGGAAGAATACTCCAGCTTCGACTGCCCATCGTGCGGGCGCTTCCATGAGGACGTAACCGAGGACCTCGTGGACCGCATCCGCGATGAGGGCAACATCAGCTTTACGTATGTGCCGCTGTTTGGCACCGGTGGCTTGCCCAACGGCGAAGGCGCAGCACGGGCCGCACTCTGCGCCGGTGAGCAGGGTCGGTTCTGGGAATACCACGACCTACTCTTCGAATGGCAGCGCGAGTTCCTCAACAGTGCCTACTCGCAGAACCGCCTGCTGGGTGGGGCGCGTGCGCTCGGCCTCGACATGGGCGATTTCCGTGCGTGCGCAAGCCGCAACAACGATAGCGTTGCGGAAGTGCTCGCGGATGCCCGCGTGGCCTTTAGCGATGTCGACGGTGCGACCGGCACGCCGACGCTGGTGATCAACGGTGAAACGCTACCCTCGCCCGACCCCGGCAGTGTGAACAGCCGCATCGAGCAGATTTTGGCGCTTGCCCCGCCGCCGATCGTGGAAGTCGAAGAGGAACCCGCAGACGAGCCAGACGTCGTCGAGGAAGCGGAAGACGAAGATGCTACGGATGAGGCATCCACCGATACGGAAGCCGACGAATCTGAGGCCGATACGGAAGCCGACGAGGAAGTGGACGCTGACGCCGAAGAGGGCTCATCGGAAGACGAAGAAGACGCTATCGAGGACGGCGAGGAAAGCGAATAGCGTTATTCCGCGCGGTGTCGTAGGGGCGCAGGCGAGGCTCAGGTGCGTTCGCCTG
>CAYSVE010000229.1:7097-8291 GCA_964434365.1 uncultured Anaerolineaceae bacterium
GGGTGTTGGGGCGCTGGCTTGGCTCTGTGGCGCTCCCCTGCGCCCCTACGCGATTTGTGCGCAGTCGTCAGTCTTTCTTGAAGACCAACGGCCCGAGCTTCCGCCCGCCGAGCAGGTGCATGTGCAGATGGAACACCTCCTGCCCGGCGTCCTCCCCATTGTTGATAATCAGCCGATAGCCGCTCTCGGTGAGGCCTTGCTCTGCGGCGATTTGCTTCGCCACGACCATCATATGGCCGAGCACCGGTTCATCGGCGGGTGTCACATCGTTGATCATCTCGATTTCTTTCACCGGCACGATGAGAATGTGCACCGGGGCCTGCGGGTTGATGTCCTTGAAGGCCACAACCGTGTCATCGCGGTAGACGATGTCGCCGGGGATTTCGCCGTTGATGATCTTCGTGAATAGGGTTGGCATCGTATTTTTCTCCTGCGGAATAGTGAATATTTCTAGCGAATTGGTGTGCGCTTATAGCCAGCGGCGCACGCGCGCCTTATAGGCGAGGTACTCCTCGCCGAACTTACCTTCGAGGTAGCGCTCCTCGCGCGTGATAACGCCCCACACCATCGCCCACACGAACCCGGCCCCCGCCACGACGTACCACCAGCTACCCAATATCAGCGCGAACCCGACGAGTATTAGCACCATGCCGACGTAAATGGGATTTCGGCTGAAGGCAAACGGCCCCCGGCTGATGATCGTCGTGGTGGCCCCGTGGGGTTCGATGGCGGTTTTCGCCCGGTACATGATGACCACCGCCCACAGCGCCACCAAACACGCGAAGAGGCACACCACGGTGCCTATCGTCGCGGTGATGGCATTGCGCGCAAAGCCGACCGGCACCAGCCAATCCAAAATCGCGGCCAGCACGAGGGTGATAAGCAACCCGACCGGCGGCAGAAACACCACCCCGGCTTGATCGTTGGCAGTCGAAGGCTCGGTCATGGGGGTAAGCAGGCTCCTTGGCTACATTGTGCTGGAGGCGTGTTATTTATGGCAGCGCCGTTTGCGAACCAACCGGCGACGATAGCGGGGGGTACGTGCGTCGAATTCGTCGCAGGTGCGGTGAATGAGGGTGTGGAGGTATACCTGTCGTGCGCGGTGCATGCGGCGGCGGCGCGCCTGTCGCATCGCGCCAACCAGTTGGGCGGCCCACATCTGCACCCCGGCGACACCGTGGGGCCCGCACCCAC
>CAYSVE010000230.1:0-8286 GCA_964434365.1 uncultured Anaerolineaceae bacterium
TTCGTAGCACTGCAAGCGGATGAGGCGTTTACCGGTGGCTTTGGCCCAGGCTTTGCAGCGAGGCCATCTCGGAGCGGTTAGTCATCTCGTGCAAGTGGGCAGTCAACTCGTCGAACGTGAAGTACTCGCTAAAGTCGATCGTGTAGTCCATCGCTAAAAAGCCTTACTCACGTTTTCGGCGATTGGGCGTACGAACTTGCCGCTACCACGTTCACCGATCACCTCGCCATCGACAAACACCGTCGTTCCGTTGACCATCGTCCGCACAACCTTGCCCTGGAAGGTCATCCCCGCGTACAGCTTGTCGCAGGCTTTGGCCTGGCTGAACAGCATATCCTCGCTGATGGTCGTCGTCGCGCGCGGGTCGTAGAGCACGATGTCGGCATCGGCATTAACCATGATCGCACCCTTGTGCGGGTACACGCCGAAGCGCTTCGCGCCGTTGGTGCTCACGAGGTTCACCGCCTGCTCGATGCTCAGCTTGCCGCTGAGGGCCGCGTCCATCACGCCGAGCAACAGTTCCTCCACGCCGGGCGCGCCGGGTGGCGTCCGCCAGATGTCCGTGCGGGCGCGCTCCTTCTCTTCGACGGTGAAGGGCGAGTGATCCGTCGTGATCGCCATCAGCGTGCCATCGAGGATGCCGCCCCACACCGCCTCGACATCTGCGGCTTTGCGCAGCGGCGGGTTGATCTTCGCATACGGGCCAACGCGTTCGAGGTCTTCCTCGGTGAAGAACAGGTAGTGCGGGCACGTTTCGGCGGATGCGGTGGCGCCGGTCGCCTTAAAGCGCTTGAAGACTTCGAGCGGCTCGCGCGCGCTGAGGTGCGCGATGTGCAGGTTCGCGCCGATGCTCTCGTTGAGGGTGAGCAGCGTGGCAATCGCCAGTGCCTCGACATGCGGCGGGCGGCTTTCGCCGTGCGAGGGCACATCGTTGCGCTCGGCATCGAAGAGTTGCTGCGTGTGCCACTCCAGCAGTTGGTTGTTCTCTGCATGGACGGCGCATACGAGGCCTGTCTCTGCAACGAGTTTTAGCGCCTGATAGAGGTCTTGCACATCGGGTAAGCACAGCCCCTCGAACTCGTCGTCGCGGCCCTTCGGTGCGCTCGTCATGAAGATTTTGAAGCCAATAGCCCCCTCGTTCACCATATCTTCGATTTCGGCGCGGTCTAGCAGGCCGGGCGCAGCGTAGAGCGCGTAGTTCACATAGGCGTCGGCTTCTGCTAGGCCCTTGCGCATACGGAAAATATCGCCCGTGGCGCAACACGGTTTGCTGATGGGCATCTCGAAGATGGTCGTCACACCCCCGGCGGCGGCGGCCCGCGTCTCCGTAGCAAAATCGCCGCGCTGTGGGTAGGCTGGCGCGCGACAGTGGAAGTGAATGTCGATGGCACCGGGCAGTACATACATCCCACTTGCATCGATCGTTTCACGAGCGTCAGCATCGGTGCCTGGCCCGAGCAAGGCGACGATTGTCTCGCCGTCGATGGCCACGCTGAGGTTTTCGATGCCGTTGGGCGTAACGACCTGCCCGTTTTCTATCAGGATGTCATACATAGGTGCCCTCTCTTAGAACAGTGTTTTGTCGATAAACCGGCGCAAAATTTCGGTGGTGGCCTCGTAGTCTTCTAAGGTCACGTGCTCATCGAAGGCGTGAGCGACCTCGTATGTACCGGGGCCAAAGATAATCATTTCGCCGCGTACGTTATCCATCAGGTGCTTGGCGTCGCTGCCGGGCAGGTACCCTACCGGGCCGGGGTTGTCGTCGAGGACTTCGGCGACGCACCCCATAAACGTTTTGGCGAGGCCGCTCTCCGTGGTGCTATCGAACCAGCTAGAGAACAGGAAGTCCGTGATTTCCGCACTGGCATCGCCGACATCCACACCCGCGACGATCTCGCGGAGTTCCTGCTGGACATCTTCGGGTTTCTCGCGCGGAATCATCCGCCGGTCGATTTTGATCGTGCAGCGGTCTGGCACGGCGTTGGCGGTGCTGCCCCCTTCGATGACGCCTACTTTGCACGTGGGCACGCCCACGATAGGGTGCACCCGCTGCGATAACTCGCGGTGATACGCATCCAGCGCGAGGGCGATTTTCGCCATTGCGGTGATGGCATTCACGCCCCGGTCGGGGTTCGTCGCGTGCACGGACTTGCCGCGTGTTTCGAGCGTCGCGCGCATCACACCTTTGTGCGCCACCGCGACCTTGTTCGCCGTTTGTTCGCCGACCACGATGAAATCGCACGTCGGTAAGTGGCCGGCATCGGCCAGCCAGCGCGTGCCCAAACGCCCACCGACTTCTTCCTCTGCCGCAGCGACGAGCATCAGCGTACCCTTGAGGTCAGCGGCGCGGGCGGCGGCCTCTTGTAGCACGATCATCATGCTAGCCAGCGGCGCTTTGTCGTCGATGCTGCCCTTGCCGTACAGCTTGCCGTTCTTGATGACCGGGTCGTACGGGTCGGTGGACCACTTCTCGGCCTCGGTTGCTGCGACAGGTACGGTGTCGATGTGCGCGTGAAGCATGATCACGGGGTCACCGCTGCCGACCGTCGCCAATACATTCACCGCCTCCGGTTTGGCTTCGGGCGCAGGGGTGATGACGGTGCACCCAGCCATTGTCATCGCGTTTGCGATGTAATCTGCAATGGCAATGGTATCGCCGGGTGGGTTCGGCGAAGGAATGCGAATGAGGTCTTGCAACAGTTCGATCATGGTGTCACCCGATAGCGTTCGATAACGTGTGTCATCCGCGCAAGCGCCTCACGGATTTTGTCCGTACTTTGCAAAATGCTGATGCGCAGGTAGCCGCTCCACTTCTCGCCGAAGCCCGTGCCTGGGAAGATGAGCACATCGCCCTCCTTCAACAGCAAGTATGAGAGTTCGGTGGCGTGGATACCTGTGGAACTGCTGTTCGTCCAGTAGAAGAACGCACCGCGTGGTTCGCTGTAGGTTAGGCCCAGTGCCGTCAGGCCCTCGCCCATTGCGGCACGCCTGTCGGCATAAATGCGACGGAATTCATGGAGCGGTTCGTCCGGGCCGGTCGCGGCGGCGAGGGCAGCATGTTGCGACACCGTCGCAGCGGGGCCGGTCGTGTACGTTTTGATGGCTGTCATCGCCTCGACGAAATCCACAGGCGCGGCGACGTAACCCACGCGCAGGCCGGTCATGGCGTAGCTTTTGCTGAAACCGCTGAGTGTGATCGTGCGATCGGCCATGCCGGGCAGGCTGCCGATGCTGAAGTGCTCCCACGGCTCGTAAACGAAGTCCTCATAAATCTCGTCGGAGATGACGATGAGGTTATGCTTCGTCGCAACATCGGCGATTTGCTCTAGCCGCTCACGGGTGACGATGCCGCCCGTGGGGTTGCTCGGCGTGACGATAAGCAGCGCCTTACAAGCGGGCGTAATCGCTGCCTCAACGGCTTCCGCGCGTAAGTTGAAGGCATCTTCGTGATCTGTCGGTACCATGACCATCTCACCACCTGCGCTAGCAATCGCCTGATCGTACGAGGTGTAGCGTGGGTCTGGCACGAGTACGGCGTCGCCGGGGTTCAGCAGTGCCTGCATAATGAGGTAAAGCCCTTCCTGCCCGCCTGTTGTGACGATGACGTTGGCGGCCTTGGCAGGGATGCCGTTACGCGTGCGTAATTTGGTGGCAATGGCCTCGCGGAGTTCTGGCATACCGGCAACAGGTGTTGGGTCGATCTTGCCATCGTGTACGGCCTGCTTCGCTGCTTCGATGACGTGGGGTGGCGTCGGCAGATCAGGGTCGCCACGGCCCAGCGCAATTACGTTCGAGCCGGTCGCCATTTCCATCAACGCGTATCGAAGCGCGGTGCCGTCCGTGGCAAGCTCGCGTATTTCCGGTGGAATGTTGGGATTCGCAAGGGTCATGGTTGTTGCGCCTCCAGCATAGCGAGGGCCGCCCACTGCGACACACTCGGCGAGCAAATCGTCATGCTCTGCTTGAAGGCGCGTAACCTGGCGTGGTCCTTGTGCCCTGCCATCCAGCCGATGCGCCAGCCCGGGATGCGGGGTTCAAGGTCGCCCAGTGAAACGGTCAGTGGACGCAAGGCCGGGTCACTCGATGGGTGATGGGTCGGTGAGCCGTAGTACGGTTCGTAGATAATGGGCCAGCCGTGCGCCACGGCTTCGGCCAAGAGGGTATCGATCCCGGTACCGGTATCATGTGCGGAGATGTACAACGCCCCTACTTTTTCGGTATCCGTTACCTTTTGGTGCATCGGTGCCCCAACCAAGTTTGCGGCACCAGCCACCTTCAATGGCTCACCAGGGCAGATGAGGTGTGTGCCGCCCGCGCAGAAGTATTTGATCGCCACAAATCGCGCTTCGGTGCCGCCGCAGGTGATTGTCACCGCATTTGGGTCGTACGCCACGCCGAATCGGCGGGCAAGGTGTTTCGATACCCACTTGCGCAAGCCTTCGATGCCGGGTCGGTCGGTGTACTTCGTTTTGCCGGCATCCAAGGCAGCGGTGGCACCCGTGGTCAGGGCTTCGAGCAGCTGATCGTTCATGCCGATGGATTCGGCAACTTCTGTGGCTGGCGCAGCAAGCTTCTTCGTACGATTGGCAAGTGGGCGGGCGAGTTTCTGCGGTGCGTCAGTCATGCCACCACCTCCCGTTCGAAGGGGAATGCGATGTTCAGCGTTTTCGCGAGTGCCGCCAATTCGTCGAACACGTTTGCATCCAGCTTTGCACCGTCGGCCCGGTAGGCCATCTCGCGCCGATGATCGATTTCGCCCGGCACCAGCACCTCATCGAAGCCGGGGCGGGGCGTCGCACTTTTGATCTCGGCGACGAAGGCGTCCATGCGCGCTTTGAACGCATCGACCGGCATAAACCACGCGATGTCCAGCGCGATAAACGTGTGCGAGACATCCTGCTTGGCGTTATCGGAATATGGCGCAAGGCCGAAGCCACCGCCTGCAATGACGCCCGTGAGCACATCGGTGAGCATCGCAAGCCCATAGCCCTTATGCCCACCGATACCTAATAGCGCCCCGGCCATCGCCGCCGAAGGATCGTCGGTTTCGTGGCCGTCCGGCGTAATAGCCCAATCGAGCGGCATTTTTGTGCCCTCGCGTTCGTACCACATCATCATGCCCTTACCCGCCGTGGTGATGGCGATGTCTAGCACCACAGGGAAGTCACCGCCTGTGGGCGCAACAATGCCCCAGGGGTTTGTGCCCACGCGCCCTTCAACCCCGCCCCAGGGGGCCATCTCCGGCCCGGCGTTCGTCATCGCGATGCCGATGCAGTCTGCGTCGAGGGCGAGCCGCGCCGGAACTGCCGAGGAGCCATAGTGCGTGCTGTTGCGCACGACCACCGTGCCCACCCCGCTAATTTTTGCCTTCTCGATCGCCAGGCGCATCGACTTCTGCGCGACGGGAGAGCCAAGGCCGTTGTGCGCATCCACCAGCGCTAGCGCAGGCGACTCCTTGACGATTTCGTATTCCGCGCCAGGGATGATCCATCCGTTGCCGATGCGCTTGTGATACGTTGGCAGGCGGCGCACCCCTTGCCCCTGACCGGGCAAACAGCGGAGTTCGCTTTCCAGCAGGCCACGCGTGCACATGCGGGCTTCGTCATCGGGCACGCCCATCGCCAAAAACGCGCTCAGGGTGAACTGTTCCAGGTCATCGACTGGAACCCGAACCAGCGTGATCGACATCGCGCTAAATTCCCTGAACTTGCTTGTACTCTTCCAACTCCTCGGGGGTGTACACCTGCATCAACTCCAGTTCGATGCCGCCCGCCTCCTGTTCGAGGAAGGCCACCCATCCCTCGGGGTGAACATGGCTGCCCTTGACTTTGCATGCCACACACTCCTTGAGCGTTGCACCGTTGGCCTGGGCTTCTTCCAGCGCCGCGTCGATGTCATCGACGGCGTAGCAGATGTGGTGGAGGCCCTCGTAGCCGCGTTCTTTGATCCACTTGTCGAAGCGCCCGCCCTCATCGAGTGATTGGCACAACTGGTATTCCACATCACCCACATTGAAGATTGCCACGCGGTTACGCGATTTCTCGAAGTCCTTCACGACGGCGTCCTGCGCGGTACCCAAAAAATCCTGATAGTGCTTAAGGGCGGCATTGGCGTCCTTCACGGCGAAGGCCATGTGCTTGATGTATTTTGCTCCCATGGGTTGTGCTCCTTAGTCTTCCAGACCAAACAGGTCTTTGATGTTCAAGTTGGGGGTAACGACGGGTTCGATGTTGCCCGCCGGGGAGGTCATGAGGACAGTCATGCCGGGGCCGTAGCCATTACGCGGACTGTCGCCCTGGCCGATGACGCCGATGCTGACCGCGCCGCGCCGAAAGCCGTGGTTCCACGCGCTATCGGTATCTTTGATCGCAACGATATCACCGAGGCGCAACGTGTCGAGGCCGTGTTCGGCGAGGGCGGCTTTATCGGTCGTTTGGATGTGTAATGAGCCGCCTTCGCTGGTGAGGCCTGCCCCCGCACCCACGAGATGTGGCGGTACAATCGCGCTTATGGGGACGCAGACCTGCCCGTTTTCACCTGCGGTTGCGCCGAGCTTTTCGAATAGCTCTGGCGAGCAACTCTTAAACCGGATTTCGGGTTGTTCGGCAAGGCTCATTCCGACTCCGCGCGCCTTTACCACGATTTTGTCGCCGATGGCCATTTTTTCGCGCAGCGCCTTCGGGAAGTGGATTATCACCTGTTCGCTGAAACGCCCGCTCTTGCCAGTAACTATCCCCCGTTCGCCCTTGGCATCGCCCGTCATCACGATGGCCTCGTTGCCGACACAGGCATAGATGTTAAGGCCCCGGTTACCTCGGTCGTCCTTCAGGTGAATGCTTATGCCGGGGTGAATCGTGTCGGCAAGCCAACCGTAGGCGCTGTCGCCCACGCTGACGTTGTACACGATGCCGCCAAACATCGGCAGCAAAAACGCTTCGCCCTCGGATGACAGTAGGTACGGTGAGGCAGGCAACCCAGGGAAGCCCGGCGAGGCAATACGCCCCATCACCGAAACGGTCACGAGTTTGTCTGTGTTGAGTGTTAGCGTCATTGTGCGTGCTCCCCGATTGTCAGGTAGTTGGCGATGTTCGCATCTGGGGTAATTTCCCATTCGATGTTGGGCGTGGGACAACTCATCAGCGCGAGCATGCCGGGGCCGTGACCGTTCATCACCGAGTCGCCGTGGATGCACAGCACGATCGTCACCGCGCCCTTACGGTAGCCGCGCCCGTAGCGGTGGTCGGCGTTGGGGATAACCACAAGATCACCGAGGCGCATCTGGTCGATGCCAAGCTCGGCCATGAGTTCGCGGTCGCCGCTCATCAAATCCTGGTCCACGAATTCCGCGTTAAGTTCGGCACCACTACCCATGATGCGCGGCAGGAGTTCCATTGTCACTGGCACGCGGATTGTGGTGTCGTCGACGGCCTCGATGGGTATTGCGTTGACGAGTTCTGGGCTGCACTTTTTGAGATCGATATGCGGGTAATTGGTGAAGGCCAGCCCGCGCCCTTTGGTGATAATCTGAATTGTGTCGCCCACGCAAAGCAATTCGTTGGCTTCGTCGGGGAAGTCGACGAGTAAACGGGCGTGCTCACCAGTGATTGTGCCCTCGGCACCTTTGGCAAGGCCGCTCGTGACAACCGCCCGGTTCCCCATGCAGGTGAGGTAGTGCAACGCGAAGTCGGCGGCGGGGTCATCGTTGGAAATGGAGACGCCCGGTTCGACATGGTCCGCAGCCCAACCGAAGGCCGGTGCCCCCACTTTAACGTTGTACACGACCCCAGACATCCCCGGCAGGACGGTCGCCTGACCGGTGTTATTCGGTATGTAGCCAGGGTAACGCAACCCCGGCTGCGATACCTGCCCAAACACGGCCATCTCCACAAGATGGGCTTCGTTCGTCGAAAGTGGCATAAACGCCCCCCACATCCATTGTTGGGTTTAACACAAATTTTACAGGTTGCTTGACTTTTCGCGCGATGGGTTCATATAATCCCAGGCAAGTAGACCGTCGATTGTCGACAGTCCACGCGGATTATAGGCACGCAAAAATAGAATTGTCAAGCAATATGACAGATGTCTCGTCTTTAGGGCAGATCAAAAACAAGTCTTTGCGGGAGCGTGTGTTGGACTCGTTGCGGTCGGCAATTGTGAGCGGAGAACTAAAACCCGGGCAGCCCCTGGTAGAAACTGACCTTGCCTCACAACTTGGTATCAGCCGTGCTCCATTGCGCGAGGCCATTAACATTTTGAACGCCTAAGGACTGGTCGAGACTGTGCCCT
>CAYSVE010000231.1:0-8266 GCA_964434365.1 uncultured Anaerolineaceae bacterium
ACACCCACCCATACCCCCACCCCCTCCGAAACCCCGACCCCAACCCACACGCCGACCAACACGCCCACCCCAACCGACACCCCGACGAACACGCCCACAGCCACCGACACGCCGACCCCCACCCCCACCCCCGCGACACCGATCGCGGTGGCCCAACGCGCGAACGTGGTGGTTCGTGGTGGGCCGGGCGACGGTTTCCCCATCGTGACGCGGCTCGCTACCAACGAGAACGTCGCTGTCGTGGGCATCAGCGAGGACAACGACTGGTACCAGATACAAACTGCCGAGGGTGACCTGGGCTGGGTGCGCATCACGGCGTCTATTGCTACCGGCGGCGACATCGGTGTGCTGCCCGTCGCGCTCGCGCCGACGAACACACCGACCGACACGCCCAGCCCAACGCCGACGAACACGCCCACCGATACGCCCAGCCCAACGCCGACCGATTCGCCGACACCGACCTTTACGCCCACCGATAAGCCCACGCCGACGGCCACCTTCACACCGAGCGATACCCCCACGCCGAGCCTCACCCCGACGAACACCGAAACGCCGTCGCGCACACCCATCGCGAACTGCCCCGGTGCGCTGCCCTCGCAGCTACGCGCCGGTGAACCCGGCGTCGTGCTCATGGATGACCTCATCCCGGTGAATATCCGTACTGGCCCTGGCCTCAGCAACCCAGACATCGCGGAAATTCCGGTGGGTGCTCAGTTCGATGTTTTCGAAGGCCCTTCGTGCGCCGACGGTTTCGCGTGGTTCCTCATCAACTACAACGGCACGCGTGGTTGGATCGCCGAAGGCTCCGATACGTATTTCGTGGTGCCGGTCATCAACATTGGCCCCACCAGTACCCCGGTCCCCGCCGATGACATCCGCCTGGCCGTGGCCGAAGCACAGGCCCGTTACGTGGGCACATGCAGCAGCACCATCGTTGTCGACGACTTCGAGAACGGCACCACCAACGATTGGTTCACCGTCACGAATTCCAACAACTACAGCATCGATCTCGTCGATGGGGCCTACGAAATTTTCATGCGCTCGATTGCGCCCATCGCCGGGGTGGCACCGGTGAGTTGGGGCAGTTTGCGCGGGGTGGGCTTCGCCGATGGCCGCGTGGACGCCATTATGCACTCGTCGGTGTTTAGCGAAACGCAACCGTCGCGTACGGGGGTTTGGCTGCGCTACCAAAACGAAAATAACTTCCTCGCGTTTATGATTTCCAGCGGGGGGCGCTATCGCATCGCTCGCTTTAGCGATGGCTACACCGACCTCACCCCGTGGACGTTCACCGAGGCCATCAAAACGGGCAACAACGCCGTCAACGCGTTGCGCATCGACGTGAGCGACAACAACTTCACGCTCTACATCAACGGCGAGTTCCAGACCACGGTCAACGACTCGACCTGGCCGGAGGGGCGGGTGGCGTTCTACGGTAGTACGTTCGAGCAGCCCGTGTCCTACTCGCTCGATTTCTTCCGCATCTGCGCGAATTAAGGGCGCGGTCGGCCTGGGGTGCCGAGTAATGCCCCGGGCTGCCTCACTCGGCATCCCCTTATACAACCGCACGCCGATTTCAGCGTATAGTGGTTATGAACAGAACACGCAACAGGAGAGAACATCAATGGGCTGTGGACGTGCCATCCTCTGCATCATTTTTCCGCCGCTAGCAGTGCTAGACCGAGGCTGCGGCACCGTGATTGTCGTGCTGCTGCTGACCATCGCCGGGTGGGTGCCGGGGGCTATCGCCGCGCTGCTGCTGAACTACATGGCCGTGCAAGAAGACAACCGCGACTAACGCCATCGCATCGGACGGGGTATCGATTTTTGGTGCCCCGTGCCGTCATCCCCGGCGGGCGGTTTTGCGAGTACAATAGGGGCAGGCAACTATTAGATTTTTGTCACGGAGACCCTCACCCATGCGAAAGCTGGTTTTGCTACTGCTGTTATTGCTCCCCACAGGGTACGCTGCCCTGGCCCAAGATTCCCCTTCAATCAACCTCGTCGGCTTCGTCGAAGCCGTGGGCGATGACCTCATGGTCGTGAACGGCATTATCGTCGACCTGACGAACGTCGACGTGCCCGAGGGCCTCCTCCTCGCGCAGGATGCCCCGATTCGGGTGGGGGGGACCCTCGCCAACGGTGACCTCATCGCCACAGTTGTGGAGCCTGCCAGCCCGGCCCAACCGCTGCCCGATGAGGCCGAAATCGTGGGTGTGCCCTCGGGTATCGATCCCGACACGATTCGCATCCTCGGCCAGGTGATCGACACCGACGAAGCCGAATTTGCCGGCTTTGCCGATGACACACCGGTAACCGTGTTCGCCACCCTCGATGCGGAAAGCGGCGTTTGGTCCGCCCGGTTGGTAGATTACGACCGGGCCGCAGATGATGCTCCGCCATCGCTCACAGCCACATTGGAAGCAGTCGAAGACACGGGCATCACGCTAGGCGGGCAGCAAATTCTGCTCGATGACCCGACCGCCGTCGCCGATTTGGTGGAGGGGGCGCTGTTGGTGGTCATCTTCGAGCAGACCGATGGCCGAATCGTGCTCAGCGAAATCGACTATGACGATTACGCGATACCGGCGTCGGCTGCCGTCGTTGAGGCCGACGAAATCGAGGAAGCGAGCGACGTGGGCGTTCTCGAGGCGGACGAGGCCGTGGTGGGCATCGGGGAGGCCGAAGCGCCAGCGGGGGGCGACGATGCTGCTGAGGCTGCGGGCATCCAACGGGTGTTGGACGAAGATGGCAACTGTGTCGTCACGAACCCGGGTAATTGGACGACCTATACCATTCGTAGCGGCGATATTCTCAGCGACATCGCTGCGCGGGGTACGGCCACCATCGCAGAGATACAGGCCGTCAACTGCATTGCGAACGCCAACAGCATCGTCGCTGGGGCCACGATTTTCGTGCCGGCGCAGTTTGTGCCGCCGCCCTCGACGCCGGTCGACACTGGCTTCGACATCGAAATTGACGATGGCAGCGACGCCGAAGACGACTTCGATGTGGACCGTAGTGTGGAGCAGGGCTTCATCGTGGAGCAGGACGATGACGAAGGCGAACAGGACGACGAGGGGTGAGGCAGCGCGCGGCTCTCAGGCTGTCGGTGGGGTAAATACCCAGAACCCACCGTCGAACACATCGACGAAGCCCATCCGCACATACAGCCGATGCGCGGCGGGCATCCCGTGCAGCACAGCGACCTCGGCCCCGCGCTCCCGCGCAAAGCGCAGCGGCCCCAACGTCATGGCGGTGCCCACGCCCCGCCCGCGCGCCGCGGGCAGCGTGCGCACATCGTAGAGGCCCGCGCTGCCCGCGTGCTCGAAAATCAGCGAGCAGCCGACGGCTTCGCCGTGCAGGTAGCCGACGAACAGGTGCAGCGGGCCGTCTGCCGGGTACACCAGCGCATCGAAGCTCTCGCGGTATAACGCGACGACCGCCGCCGGAAAGGTGTCGACGACGGTGGTGACACGCAGCCAATCGTCGAGGTGGGCGGGCGTGTCGACGCGCGTCAGCGTCATATCGGAGGCGTGGGGGAGGGCTTCGTTGAGTTCGCTCAGGTAGACGCCCATGCCCGGCGCAGCACCGCGCTGGACGAGCCCGGCCCGTTCGAGGTGGGGACCTAGCCGCCGTGGAAGCGTCGAATGCTCCACGAACCACGATGCGGGCACGTTGCGCTCGTTGAACGGGGCCAACATGTCATCGATAGCCGCGCCGATACCGTCGCCATCGAGGCCTCTAAACTGGGCGCGGTGCGCGCTGTTGATGAACAGGTCGCTGTGTGCAATATCGGCGACGAGGCGCAACGCGTTCGGTTCGTCGATGCAGGTTATCGGCGGTGCGCCGTGCCCGAAAAATGCCATTAACTCGTTTTGATTAACGTCGCAGGCTTCGGCCAGCCGTTTAAGCCTCGTGGACGCCATTCAGGTCGTTCCGCAGGTCGGCCATGTTCACGCGCGAGGTCATGTCCAGGCTGATGGGCGTGAGCGAAATTTCGCCCAGGTGGAAGACTGTGTATACGTCGCTGTCTGGCTCTGCCGTGCTGGGGTCGATGTCCATGCGGTAGCCCATCGCGTTGGAGCTGTAGGATGTGTTGCGCTCGGGCAGGGTGGGCCAGTACACGCGGCGCTTGCTAAGGCGGGTGATGCGCCAGGGCGTGCTGGGGGTCGCGTTAACGGGCACATCGAGCTTCAGCAGGTCGATGTCGTTGCCCTCTTCGACGCCCGCGTCGTTTTCCAGCAGCCATAGCCCGAACTTGCGCGTGAAGTGCGCCGCCGTGGCGAAGTCGACTTCGTCGGAGTAGGTGAGGTGCAGATGGTGGGCCGTCTGCTGGCTCACGGCAATCGCCGGGATGCCCAGGCTGGCCGCTTCGATGGCTGCGCCCACCGTGCCGCTGATGGTCACGCCGTTGCCGGTGTTCTCTCCATAGTTGATGCCGCTGACGATTAGCGAAGGTTTTCGCGCGGCGATTTCCAGCACACCGTGCTGTACGGCCTGCGCTGGCGAGCCATCGACCGCGTAGGCCGCGAAGGGCTTACCTTCTACGGGGGTGATTTCGCCGGTGCTGGTGGCGGGCATACTGCGCCCGGTGCCGCTCTGTTGGTTTCGCGGCGCAGCGACGAGAATGTCGGCCACATCGGCGAATGCCTCGACCGCAGCCCACAGGCCCGGCGAGTTGATACCGTCATCGTTGGTGAAGAGAACAAGGGGGCGTGTCATGGTGCTTTATCGCAATAATTAATCGGTCATGGATCGTGCATTGTAGCATATGCGTTTCCGATGGGCGATTTTATTAATGACTTTTTGCGAGATGTTAACGCGAATCGTGCCTGTATTACGCATGGCGTTAACACATGTCGCCCGACATACAATCTCGGATAGTTGTGCCGTGTGCGGGGGCGAGTACCCAGCTAGCGCCCCAAACTTCATAATGGCCCACGACGGCGTATCGCACTACATTTAAATTGATGACGGGCCTTGTTTTCGGCTCACACTGCCTGTGTAGGGGTCGATCCGCGTGTCAGCCCGCCACCAACGGGACCCCACACCGGTAGTTCCCCTACACAGGCATCTCCTTTGACGTTTGACGTTACATGACCTGTACTGTTCTTGATGCGATTGCCGTGCCCAAGAAGGGTTACCCCTCAGCGCCCAAGAACGCATAAATCGCGGCGAGGTCTTGTTCGGCGTAGCCGTAGCGCGCCGCGAGTTGGTAGGCCTCCTTCGTCGCATTGGCGAGGGGCATCGCCACGCCAGCATCGAACGCCGCCTCGGCGACCATCTGCGTGTCCTTTTGCATCCACTGTAACGGGAACTGTGCTTCGTAGTCGCCGCTTTCGAACATAGGGCGCTTGCCCGCGAGGTAGGCAGGCGTCACAGGCACGTTCAGCAATGTGTTGAGCAACCGCTCCTGGCTAATGCCGAGGGCTTCGCCGAGCACCATCCCCTCGGCAAAGGCCGCCATCGATGTGGCGAGCAGGTGGTTAATTACCAGTTTGAGCGCATTGCCCATCCCGTGCTCACCGACATGATTCACGCCCCGGCCCATCGTTTCGAAGAGCGGGCGCACCTCGTCGAGGGTGGCCTCGTCGCCGCCCACGAAGAACACCAACTGGGCGTCCTGCGCCTGGGGTTTGCTGCCCGCCACCGGCGCATCGAGGAAGCGCACACCCTGTGCCGTTGCGACGGTTGCCATGCGGCGTGCAAACATCGGGTTAACGGTACTGCTATCCACCCAGATGGCGTTTTCGGGCATGGTGCTCAGCAGCCCGTCGGGGCTGGTCGCTGCGAGTTCGACGGCCTGCGGATGCGCCAACATCGTGATGACGACATCGGCGCCCCGCGCAGCGTCAGCGGGTGTGGCGGCCCACGTTGCGCCGGTGGCAATGAGGCCCGCCGCTTTGGCCTGCGTCCGGTTGTAAACCGTGATGTCGTGCCCGGCGGCTTGCAGGTGGGCAGCCATACGGCTACCCATAATCCCGGTTCCGATGAAGCCGATCTTCACGCGGACTTCTCCTCGCTCGGCAGCGCCGCCAGCAGATGCTCCAGCCCGAAGGCGGTGAGCACCTGCCGCTGGACGGCTTCGCTCGTTGTGTTGATGGTCTTTGGCCCCTCGCCGCCCGTCACCGGGTCGACGACCCGCCGCAGTGGACGTTCCCCGGCGGGCGTGTCGATGAGTGCAACGATGACATCGGCCAACCCCTGCGGATTCGCCGCCTCGGCCTCGCTGAGCATGGTCGGGATACCGCTCCATAGCGCGGATGGCATGTCGGCCTTATCGCCGTAGGTGGTGGTACGGTCGGCGTCGGCGGGCTGCATCATGCGGCTCCAGTAGTTCGTCCAGAAGCCGCCCGGCTCCACGATGACGACATCCACGCCGCTGCCGACCAGTTCGTAGCGGTAGCTCTCGCTGAGGCCTTCGAGCGCATATTTGCTCGCGGTATACGCTCCGCTGAACGGAATCACTATGCGGCCCATCGCGCTGCTGATGTTGATGATGAGGCCGCTGTTACGCCCGCGCATCGCAGGGAGCACGGCGCGCATCACGCGCTGCACACCCAGCACGTTTACATCGAACGTGAACCGAAGCTGCTCCACAGAAAACGCCTCCGTGAAGCCGCTCCCGCCGACGCCTGCGTTGTTGATGACGACATCGATACGCCCGGCTTGGGCCACCGCCGCATCGACCGACGCCTCGTCGGTCACGTTCATCTCCACGAGTTTGAGCGTCCCCGGTTGCGCCTCGGCGTAGGCTTTCAGGTCGTTCGCAGCGTCGGCGTTGCGGGTTTGCAGGTCGCGCATCGTCGCGACGACCGTTGCGCCCTCGCGCAGCAGCGTCTTCGCCGTGATGTTACCCAGTCCGCTGCTGCTGCCGGTGATGAGTACCGTTTGTTCGTTGATGGTCATGTTTCTCGCTTTCGCTTTGCAGTTGGCGCTCCTCGCGCCGGTAGTTTTCGATCTTCATATTCAGCAGGGCCAGCGTCTCGTTGAGGGCGTCCACCTGTGCGTGCACCGCCTCGCGGTGGGCCTCCAGCATTTCGCGGCGCTCGACAATCGTGTCGTCGCCCTCACGAAACAGGTCGACGTAGTACTGCATCTCAGTGATGGACATGCCCGTCGCGCGCAGTCGCTTCAAAAAGTCGACGCGGCGCAGGTCGTTGTCGCCGTAGCGGCGGTGTCCATTACTGGCCCGTTTCACCGGGTCGAGCAGGCCGATGCGCTCGTAGTAGCGCAGCGTGGCGATGCTCACGCCGGTGAGTTCTGACATTTCCTTGGTTGTGATTTGCGTCATGGTGCGGCACCAACTGTCTGTTGCTTAAGCGTGACCCCACTCTACAACGTGAAGTGCACTTCAGGTCAACAGGCAGATTTTGAGAGAGTTTGCCCTGCTTTACAGCACACTTTTTCGGTAACGAGTAAAATAAGGCATCTTGACCAACGGAGGATATAATTATGCCTAAGCAATTTGATTTGCAAGTAGATTTTTGGAAGGTTGCGCTGGTACTAGCTGCAATTTTGTTGAGCCACACTGTAGCTCCGTCCGCCATAGCGCAGGATGGGGAGGGATGTACCCCTGAGGACACTCTCGAAATGCTAGGAGCGTCGGTCGAAGCGGGAGAGATTGTAGACTTAGTGGAATTAACCGCAGCATTTCGTTCTGCGACTACGCAGTGTGCCGGTCTTGCATTTGACGGAACCGCACCAGGCGTTGTAGGACCTGTAACCTTTGAAGAAGGAGTGTATTTACTGACATTCACTACTGAGGGATTCGGGGTTGGCGACTTGACACTTCTAGAAGGAACATGCGGACCAGATTTCGGAACAAATTTGTTTATATACAGTCAGGGAGATGCAAGTAGTGGCGCACAAACCGTATTTGAGAGCGCTGGTTGCACTGGGCTAATCGAAATAAGCAATGTCCAAAGTGCGTGGTCATTAGAATTTGAAAAGGTGAGCTGATGCGAAGACGAGGGTCAACCAGCGGGAGCATCCTACTAGTACTAATTCTGCTTGCGTTATTTGCGGCGTTGGTGTTTTCTCCACAGCTCCTACAGGCTACGAGTGAATCACTAGTAGGTTATCTGAGATGGTTCACTGGAAATTGACACTTCAGGTTCTGATGGTTTTTGCGTGTGCCATGTCTCGTAGGGGGCGTAGCGCACAAAAGCAACGGACGCGCAGAAGCGCTTCCCTACAACCGTGACGATAGAATGTGTAGGGACGGCCTTCTGGCCGTCCGCGCCCCAAACCCGACTAATTC